>DATDKB010000001.1:0-3706 GCA_036520255.1 Rubrobacter sp.
GCGGCTCGCCCGACACGCTCCAGCCGGCGCTCGATGGTGGCAAGGTCGGCGAGCAGCAGCTCGGTGTCGATGGTGTCGATGTCGCCCTCTGGGTCGACGCCGCCGTGGATGTGCACAACGTTGTCGTTCTCAAAGCAGCGGACGACGTGCGCTATGGCGTCGCACTCCCTGATGTGACCCAGGAACTGGTTACCGAGCCCCTCCCCGGCGCTCGCGCCACGCACAAGCCCGGCGATGTCTACAAAGTCGACCGTCGCTGGCACGACGCGTTTGCTGCGCATGACTTCGGCCAGAGCGCCCAGGCGCCTGTCTGGTACCGCGGCGACGCCCAGGTTGGGGTCGATGGTCGTAAAGGGGTAATTTTGTGCTTCGGCCCCGGCCCGCGTGAGGCTGTTGAATACCGTTGACTTGCCGACGTTCGGCAATCCTACTATACCGACTCTCATAGGGCGAGTGTATCAAACTGTAGCAAGTTTACCGAGCCCTTGGCTAGCTTGCGATAGAATCATCGCCGGAAGATCTATCGACTCACAGAGTGGAAGGTTGATTGTTGGACAGGCAGTTACAGATACAGATACTGCTGGATCACTACGAGAAGCCGCGGCATCGGGGTTCTTTGGAGGACGCCGACGTAACGATGCCGGGGGGCAATCCCGGATGTGGTGACGTGGTCACGGTGTATCTCAAGGGCTCAGGCGACCAGGAGCACATACACGACGCCACCTACGAGGGCGACGGCTGCAC
The DNA here is from genome assembly GCA_036520255.1 of Rubrobacter sp. Lineage (GTDB taxonomy): Bacteria > Actinomycetota > Rubrobacteria > Rubrobacterales > Rubrobacteraceae > Rubrobacter_D. The sequence goes on from DATDKB010000001.1 coordinate 745, forward strand.
AATTAGCATGGCTGCGAGCAGCATGATCCTCGATGAGGTCCACAGGGGCAACATGACCATGGATCAGGTCCTGGAGTTGGACTACAACGAGATGATCGAACAGCTTGGGCGCCAGGTCGTCGCCTCGCGTCCCAAATGCGCGACCCTGGGTCTCGGCACGCTGAAGGCCGCGATCCGGAAGTACCAGAAGGACCGCCGCCTCGAAGAGGCCGGTGTAGAGCGCCCCGACGAGGGAGGGCTCGTCTTCGGCGACAACGCAGCGGAGGCGGCCAGAACGGAATAGAAGGGCACCCTGTCTTCTATCCCTCCTGATCCGAGGCGTCCGATCCCTCTCTCTTCGACCAGGCCCCGGCGGCCATTGCGGCCACGATCAGAAGCGTGATCTCGATTATCGCCGAGAGGACGAGGCTTATGAGGAAGAAGGTCCATGCCTCGTCGGCCGAGACCTTCGATCCGAGCAACTCGGAGAGGGTCGCTGCCAACCTGACGGCACCGATCTCACGCGCCGCAAAGAGCGCCCCTATCGTGGACCCGAGCGCGTACACGGGCGCGGCGATGGCCCCGCCAACGAGCCCGGAAAGCGCCCCCGCCCGCTGTCCTGCGACGGCGGCCCGTCTCCCGCACGCGACCCCGATAAAGACGGAAACCACGATCCCGACCAGCGAACCAAGTAACGAAACCGACAGGCCAGCCACCCCGCCGATGCCGCCCCAGACCATCCCGACCCTGACGGCCCCACCGCGTTCTTCCTTTTCTTCCATGACCGCATTCTAGCGACCCGGGCGACCTACGATCGTAGTCGTTGTCCAGTCATCGGCAAACGAGGGACCTCCAGCTAGCCGGCGGCGCGGTCTCGAAGTTCGAAAAGCCGGTCTTCCAGCATCTCGGGCGCGACACCCAGGCGAGCCAGCATTCTGCGAGCCGTACCATCTTCGTTGTCCAGAATCCCGAGCAGGACGTGCTCGGTGCCCAGGTGGCTGTCTCCAAGCCTCCTCATGTGCTTGCGCGCCCCGACCAGCGCCTTCTTGGCCCTCGGGGAGAGAGGGATGCGCCGGTTATCAGGGATACGCATGTCGAAGACCTCCCCTGCCTCCCTGCGCACCTCTTCGAGGGAGATCCCTACCGAAGCGAGCGCCCCCGAGAGCATGGCTTCGGACTCCCCCCTTGCATCCTCGAAGGTTACGCCAAGCAAAGAGAGCGCATTGGCGGCTATCCCTTCGTCGGCCCGGAGGATGCCGAGCAGGAGGTCCTCGTCGCCGAGCGAGTCGTGGCCAAGCATCCTGGCTTCTTCGAAGGCGGCCTCCGCGCTCCTGCGCGTCCTGTTGGTGAAACGGGTGAACATCATGCCCCCTTCCTCCCCGGCGGTTGGCCCGGGTATCTTGCCCTGATCCTGCCCGCGTGCTTCTTGTGCACGGCCTGCCTACTTACCCCCAGAACCTCGGCGATCCTCGCCCACGACCAGCCCGAGATAAACGCGTTCTCCACCTGCGCCGCCTCCAACGCCTCCAACGTCCGCCTGAGCGCGACAACGGCCTCCAGTCCCGCCCGCGGATCCTCCGGTCCACCAACCCGTGTCCCCGTTTTCTCGTTCATATGTCAACTATAGTTGACATGCCCCTCTTTGTCAACATAGATTGACACGCTTCTTACCGGCTCTTAGCTACACGCAATCTGGTAGATCGATGTTGGTCGGACATGCGGAGCGCCTGGGACGGTGGATTCCCGCCTTCGCGGGAACGACAGTGAGGGAGGCTCTCGGCGCGCCCGCAGAGATCAAACGGACTCGGTATGACGATTAGAAAGATGAGCCTTTGGTCTGTCGTGGTGCGAGGGAGGAGCCGAGGATCTTGACTGGAGTCCCTCGCCCGACGCGAGCCAGTACGCGGCTTCGAGCCGAGTTCTTGCGGGGCGCGTGCTTCGTACTCGGCCACTTCCCCGGGTGTCGGGGTATAGGTCCAGCGGACGTTGGTTCCTTTGTTGATGAATACCTGGGCGCCGGTGTCACAGAAGGAGGTAGAAGCGGATGTCTCATGGCCCATTCCCAATCCGAGTTTCACAGTTCATCACGGCGCCCGCGACTGGAGTCAGGTTCCGTGTCACTCGAAGAGTTCCCGCCAGCCGAGGAGCTTCAGCCTGCCATCTTCGACATCGAAGGTGGCCTCGATCTTGCGCTTCGTTTCGCCGTACTGGCCGGTGGAGACCACCTCGAAAGACCCGTCGTCGTGCTCGATCGTGACGGAGACGGAGTTGTCGCCCATGCCGTCCACGTGGAGTCTTCCAGAGGACCAGTCGCCGGGCTCGGGTCGGCGGCGAGGTGGGCCTTCGCGATCTCGATTCCCGCTTCGGCCAGCTCGAAGGCCTGCTCGCCCCTGTTGACCGCTACGACCGCCTGAAGCGCCGCGTCGAACACGCCGGCCATGGGCAAGATGGCGATGGTGAGGACCACGATAGTCACCATCACCTCAACGAGGAAGTAGCTGGATTCTTGGGCGGTCTCACGGATAGGAGATCTTACCGATCCTTATCCTCGAGGTCGGGGCGTTGAAGACCACCGGGCAAACGGGGCTGCCGCCTTCCGAGCTGATCACGACGGTACCGCTCTGCCCCGGCCTGAGGGTCCTGACCGTGGCGTTGGAGTTGAACTCGAGCGTCCGCGTCGCGCCGTCCTGCGCCCCACCGGACCCGCAGTCGCTTGGCGCAATAGCCGCGTTCCGGTCCCCGTGCGAGCAGTCGGGATCGAAGGTCACATCTTTTATCTTCCTTCCGTCCGGCAACCCGCGGACGGCCGGCCTGACCGAATCATCCAGCGCCGGCGCAGGGTCCCCGGACCCGTAAGTAAAATTCAGCTTGACCATGCAGTAGCTGCAGCGGAGCAACGACCCAAAGGCGTGCCATCAGGCATGAACACAACCCTCCAGTCGGTGAGCTGCTCGGTGGCCCTGGTATGTGCAAGCCGCAGGTC
>DATDKB010000002.1:0-2563 GCA_036520255.1 Rubrobacter sp.
TTCTTGGCATGGGCGACGTTCTGACGCTCATCGAGAAGGCCGAGCAGCAGATGGACCAGGACGAGGCCGAGGCGCAAGGCAAGAAGCTCATGAGCGGCAAGTTCACCTTCGAGGACTTTCTGCAGCAGATGCAGATGATCAAGAAGATGGGCCCACTCTCGGGCTTGCTCGGTATGATCCCGGGCCTCAATAAACAGCTCAAGGACGTCGAGATAGACGACCGGCAGCTCGGCAGGGTGGAGGCCATGATCACCTCGATGACCGTAAAAGAGCGGAGAAACCCCAAATTGTTGCAGAACCCGAGCCGGGCGCGTAGGATTGCGCGGGGCTCTGGGGCGACCCAGCAGGACGTCCAGAAGCTCGTCAAGCAGTTCCATGAGATGCAGAAGATGATGCGCCAGATGGGCAAGGGTGGCGGTATGCCGCGAATTCCGGGCCTGTCAGGACGTAGGTAGAGTAAGAATCTGAGAGGAGATGGTATGGCGGTAAAAATAAGGCTCGCGAGGCACGGTTCCAAGGGGAACCCCTTCTACAGGATAGTCGTGGCAGATTCCCGCAGCCCGCGCGACGGCAGGTTCATCGACAGGATCGGGACCTACGACCCGCAGCAGGAGCCTTCTGATATTAAGGTGGACGAAGAGAAGGCCAGGGAGTGGCTCGGCAAGGGCGCGCAGCCGACGGAACAGGTGCGCAACCTGCTGAAGATTTCCGGGGTCCTCTAACCCGCCGTGGCCACGCTCGAAAATCTGCTGGCCGTCCTTGCCCGCTCGTTGGTCGACGAGCCCGACAGGGTAGAGGTCTCGGGGACGGAGTCGGACTCGCGGGTCGACCTGGAGCTCAGGGTCGCGCCGGATGATATGGGGCGTGTGATCGGCCGCCAGGGACGCACGATTCGCGCGATCCGCACGGTCGTGAAGGCCGCCAGCGTTAAGCTAGGCAAGCGGGTCACTGTGGAGGTCCCGGACTAGGGATCGTGGAAGGGCTCTCCGATCCCGTCGCGATCGGGGTCGTGGTCGCGCCCCACGGGGTGCGGGGCACCTTGAGGGTGCGCCCCCTCGGCTCGGGCAAACACCTGAGGAGAGGCATGGAACCCGTGGTCGCCGGCGCAAAGCGCCGCATCTCAGCCACGAGAGAGACCCCGAAGGGGTTTTTGGTCGACGTAGAAGGTATAGGGAGCAGGGAAGACGCGACCTTCTTGAAGGGCGAAGAGCTTTTTCTCGACCGCGCAGAGCTCGACGCGCCGGAAGAAGGCGAGTTCTACGTGGCGGACCTCGTCGGACTGACCGCCGTGGACGCTGCCGGGGAGAGCGTCGGCATCGTCGAGGACACTTTCGAGACCGCCGCCCACGAAGTTCTCGTCGTACGTGGGAAAGGTGTCCAGGACCTCTATGTTCCTTTCACGCTTGAGCACATTCCGGTGTTGGATCTGGAATCGGGGCGGGTCGTGATCCGGCCTCCCGAAAGCTAGGACTATGAAGCACATAGACGTGTTCTGCGTCTTCCCGGAAGCGGTAGACGCCGCCGTCAAGGTCGGCGTCGTAGGAAGAGCCATCGAGAACGGAACCGTAGGCTACCGCAGCTTCGACCTGCGCGACCTCGCACCTGACGGGCGTATCGACGACATGCCCTACGGTGGCGGCGCCGGCATGGTCGTCAGGGTCGACGTGGTGGCGCGAGCGCTGGAAGCAGTGTACGGCATTCCAGCGCGGGAGGTCAGGCGGGAGCGACGCGTCGTACTTACAGAGCCGGCGGGGCGACGGCTCACGCAGGGCTATGTGGATGAGGTTGCCGCGGGGCCCGACGTGACCATGATCTGCGGGCGCTACGGTGGGATGGACGAGAGAGTATGGACGGAGCTCGCGACCGAGGCCGTCTCGCTTGGAGATTTCGTGCTCTCGGGGGGTGAGATCGTCGCGGCGGCGCTGGCGGACGCCGCGATCCGGCGTCTTCACGGCGTCCTCGGGAACGCCGAGAGCCTGGTCGGCGAGTCGTTTTCGGCGAAAGATGTGGTCGGCCCTCCGACATACACGCGGCCTGCCCTCTGGGATGGAGAGGAGGTGCCCGGCGTGCTATTATCGGGCGATCATGCGAAGGTCCGCGCCTGGCGCGAACGCGCGGCGCGTGAGCGCACACGGGCCAGAGCGACCGGAAGACGACGGTCGCCCTAACCGCCGCGAGTCCACCCACGAGAGGAGAACAGCGTGATAACTAGCGAGAATTTGCAGCAGCGAGACGTGTCGTTCAAGCCCGGCGACACCGTTCGCGTGCATTACCGGGTCATCGAGGGAAGCCGCGAGCGGGTGCAGGTCTTCGAGGGCCTGTGTATCTCGCGCAAAGGCGGCGGCATCAACGAGACGTTCACGGTCAGGAAGAACTCGTTCGGGGTGAACGTGGAGAGGATCTTCCCTCTCCAGTCCCCGAAGATCGCAAAGATAGAGGTCGCCACCCGCGGTGCCGTGCGGCGCGCGAAGCTCTATTACATCCGCGATAAGGTCGGCAAGAAGGCCAGGGTCAAGAAGGCCAAGTAAGCCCGAGCGTTGTCAGGAACTCGCCCGGCCGCGGA
>DATDKB010000003.1:0-3152 GCA_036520255.1 Rubrobacter sp.
GTATTATCGCCGTGCCGAGAGCGTAGGCCGCCAGCGCCATTACGTACTCCGGGAGGACCTCGGGGTGGTACGTGGCGTCCAGTGGCGTCCGGGACCCGAAAGAGACCTCGCCCGCGGCCTCAGCCAGACCTTCGAAGGGACTGGTGAGGAAGCCCCCGACTAGCCCGATAGCGCCGAGCGCGACGACCGGCGCCGCGAGGACGGAAGGCACGCGACGCACCTGGGCGCGGCGTTGCCCGAGGAAGATGCCGCCCCAAAAGCGCCAGGTGTAGGTCAGCGTCGTCGCCGCGGACAGCACCGCCAGGCCGACAAAGAGGGGGCCGCGTTCGAGCGCGGCGGCAAAGAAGAACTCGTCCGCGAAGAAGCCGACCGTTAGGGGAAGCGAGGTGAGCGCGGCCCCGGCGAGCCCCGATGCCACCGCCAGCAGAGGCATCGGCACGCGTAGCCCCCCGAGTTTGCTGAGGCGGTCCTGTCCGGTCGCCTCGGTCACCGTGCCCGCGGTGAGGAACAGCGCGCTCTTGGCGATGGCGTGGGCGATCACGTAGTAGGCCGCGCCGCCGGCGCCGTAGGGACCGCCCAAGCCGTACATGGTGACCACGAAGCCGTACTGGGCAATAGTGGAGTAGGCGAGCAACTGCTTGAGGACGTCCCGCGTCAGCGCGAGCACCCCGCCGACCGCCATCGAGAGGAGGCCGACGACGAGGAGGGTGTCGAGCAGAACCTCGCTCTTCTGCAGGAGCGGGTAGACGCGCCCGATCAGCAAGACCCCCGCGGCGACCATCGCCGCCGAGTGGAGGTAGGCGGAGACCGGCGTGGGCGCGGCCATCGCCCGCGGCAGCCAGAAGTGCAAGGGGACCTGGGCGCTCTTGGCGAGGCCGGCGGCCGAGACTAGGAGCCCCGAGACGGTCAAGAGCGGGCCGGGCTCGACCCTCTCGGCCAGCTCGGGGACGGAGAAGGTCCCATGGGCGGCGTAGAGGAGGAGCGCCCCGATAAGGAGCAGCACGGCCGTGACGCCCGTGACGAGCAACGCCATGAGCGCCGAGGCGCGCGACTCCTCCTTGTGATGGTCGAAGCCTATGAGGTAGTAGGAGGCTATGGCCGTCAGGTCCCAGAAGACGAAGACCAGGATGAGGTCTTGGGCCATCGCTAGCCCCACCATCGAGCCCATGAACAGCAGCATAAAGAAGTAGAAGCCCGTGCCGTCAGAGGCCTGCCTCCCCTGGTGCTCCAAATGCAGCGGCAGGTAGCGCGAGGAATAGACGAGCACTGCGAACCCGATCCCGCTCGCCAGCAGCGCGTAGAGCGCAGCGAGCCCGTCGAGCTCCAGGTGCAACCTCAGATCCCAACTCGGCGCCCACGACACGTCCACCGCGCCGCCGCCCGAGGTCCAGCCCCACAGCGTAGCCCCGAAGGCGAGGAGGGCGAATACGGACCCGACCTGCGCCGCAAGGCGGGGCTTCGGAATCCCGGCGAGCAGGGAAACAGGCGCGGCCAGGAGAGCCAGAACGAGCGGCGTCAGGACGGCAAGCGTCTTCAACGCCGTGCCCGCCGGCCGACCCGGAATCCCCCGGGCGCGGTTTGGTGGACTGGACGAGGTGTTCGCACACGCTTACGATACCCGGAAAGGCCCGACGTTGCCCCGCACGCAAGACGGAGACCTGGTCTCCCGCCTGAGGGCGGACGTGAGTTCGTGGCGAGTACGCCGAACCCCGCCCGAGCGTTACCAGCCGTCATGGGGCCGCGGCGAACGTCGCACCCGAGGCGCGGCCGGTCGGTCTACCAGAGATCCGTCATCGTCGCGGATTTCGATGCTTAGCGGGTGTCCTCGTTCGAACAATATTCCTCCCCTTTTTTGTGGGCGGGGTTTCGCCCAAGCGGGCATACTGACAGCCCTTATTAACCGAAGTGCTTAGAAAGTGGAGTTCTCGAAAGTTCGCTGTAGCAAGCTCTCCACCGGTCCAGGGCCTTAGGCGATCGGACCGGTGCTAAGCGCACTCTGAGCCGGTCCTAACGCGCCTGCTCGCCACATGCGTTACCTCGACCCGTAGCAAGCGGTTGCGACTTGATACCGACAGACTTCTAGAGAATTTCTAGATTTCGAGAACATCCCTTCTCCGAGGTTCGTGCACAGGCGGCAGGAGGTGCCCATGAGGAGGTGCTAATCTGCCTTCGTCCTTCTCGTGCGGGATGGTGCCCCTAGAGACGCGCTTCCTGATGGCGTCCACGGTAACACCCATCACGTCGGCGGCTTCGTACACCGACAGCCTGCTACTAGACGTGTGTTCGCCTCTCAGCCTACGGTCGAAATGGCGAGTCGTGCGGTAACTGCGAGTAGCAGTTGGGATTGGTAACCTTGAAACCGCTTATCTGCGGGTCGGCCACAACGTTATTCGACATGGTCACGTTCGAGCCGTTCTTGTCGGCCACGACCGGCCATAGGCAGTTGTTGTGCACGGTGTTGTTGGAGCCGCTGTGGCCGGGAGCCACCCTAACGGTAGCCTGGTTAGGCACGCCACGCACCACAGAGTTCTCCATCAGGTTGCCCGTTGGGCTGTCGTTGAAGAGGACGGCGTCGTAGTTACAGCAGGGGCTGCTGTCGACCTTATCCGCCACAACACCGACGAAGTGGTTGTGGGAGACCGTCTGCGTGAACTTCCAAGCGTTGTCCTCGACGTCGTTGACCCACGTGTTCTTGACGAGCATGCCGCTGGTCGTGTTGCCGATGTAGATGCCGTGCTCGCCCTCGCCCGCGGGGGCCTGACCACACGTGTGTATAAAAGAAGCGATTATCTGCGCGCCCTTGGAGGTGCCACCGAAGACGCAGGTGCCCGAGTGGTCGGGGTCGCGACGGTTCATGAGGACCATCGAGTAGATACCCGCACCGGAGCTCGACCCTAGGTTTGCGGCCTGCGCCGTGTTGGTACGCCCGTTAGAGGTGCTCACGGGAGCGTAGGACGCGTTCACGGCGAAACCCTGGAGCGTGACGTTGGACGAGGACTCGAAGTTGAAGCCGCCGCGGTAGACGGCCTTCTCGCCGGGGTAGCCGGCGAGCGTGTAGCCGCTGCCACTAAGCTTCACGCGGTTCGGGCTGGTATAGGTCCCGCCGTGCAGGCAGCCGACCTGACCAGACTTGAGGTTGTTGACGAAGATTT
>DATDKB010000004.1:0-8305 GCA_036520255.1 Rubrobacter sp.
GGCAAAGACGGTGTGCGCTTCTTCACAGAGAATAAAGTCGAGATCACACGCTACCTCTCAGACCCCGCGGGAGAACCCCAGGCCGTCAAACGCCCCGTAGAATCCGGCGCCTGAGGCGAACCGCCCCCGTTTTTCGCCGCCCGCCCTCGCCAACGTTACCTGACGGTAACATTTTTGCAAAGAATCTGAAAAATACTTTGTCAAACTAGTGCTTTTCGGGAAGGAGGCGGGTACAATACTCGCCGACGCAAGTACGAACTTGGGAGGGGGGCCACGTGCGTCGGCTTTTCCTGATAGCCACTACCGGCTGTATCGCTTTAGGTTTGGTTGCCACCACCGCGCTTTCTGCGCTGGCCGAGACGTCCGCGACGCGACAATCGTCCGGTGACGCGGCGTTGAGGAACACCAGCACCTACGACGTCGAGGCCCAGGCCGCGTTCATCTCGCAGGGTTCGGCCATCGGTGCGAGTTCAGCGGAGCTGGCGGCCGTGCGGGCCGACGTGGCGGAAGAAGAGAGCCTCCCGGACTACACTCAGGTCGTTGACAACGACACCGGGGGGCGTTTCAGTGCCCCGGGTTGGCAGGAGCGTAGCGACGGCTCGGGGGTGGGCGTAGGCCAGGTAAGCCACGGCGGCAGCTACGTCGGTTCGGGCTCCACCGGGCAGCCGGCGCACTTCAAGGTCAGAATACCTACCACCAACGACTACACCGTGTACGCCTGGTGGCCCGCTTTCTCCGGCAGCAGTGAGGCCGCCCGCTTCGGCATCGACACGGCCGCGGGCAGGCGGTGGACCTCGGTTGACCAGACCAGGGACGGGGGCATCTGGATCAAGCTCGGCACCTACGCGATGAAGAAGGGCGAGCGCACCATCCAGCTCTCGGCCGGTGAAAGCGTGGCCGACGCGGTGGCGGTCGTTCGCGGCGACGTGGCCATGCCCCCTGAGGACGGAACGAGCACGGCGAGCAGCAGGGAGGCGACCTACTCGGCCAGCTCCGTGAGTGACCCCACGCCCCACGACGTGGTCAGGGTAGCCAGGCGTTGGATGTCGACCCCGTACAAATGGGGCACCTGCACGAGCTCCCTGATGAGTTGCACGTGCGAGACCAAGAAGACCTACAGACGATTCGGGTACACGCTCGGCATGGGCGAGACGTCGCAGTGGAGATACAACGATGGCGCGAGGAGGGTTCGCCACAAGTATAACCTCAGGCGGGGCGACGAGGTCTTCTTCAAGGAACACGGACCCTACAACGGCATCACCCACGTCGCTGTCTACTCCGGAAACAACAACGTAGTTCATGCCTCCGTCTACTACGGCAAGGTGGTAGAGAGCGAGATGAAGTGGATAAACGGTTACTACGGCGCGAAGCGCTATAGGTTGAACTAGGTTAGCTTTTCAGCGGTCGGCGCTTCAGCCTGTCAGGCTGCTGTTGTTGCCGAGGGTTAGTCGCTTTCTGAATAAGCAGGTCGAAGACTATGAGGGAGGACCCCATCGCGGGCCCTCCCTCTTGTCATGCTGGCCTGGCTACTCTCCAGGTTTACGGTACTTGGTTAAAGACCCGAGCCGAAGGCTGGGTGATGACCACTCGGCTTGCAGTAGGTCGACCTCTTGCAAACCACTTCAGGGACGGTAGAGGTAGTAAGGTTTTGGTTCCAGGTTCAGGCCCGCGGCCTCCAGGATCTGCTCGGCCTGCGGCTTCTCTGGGGCGAGGCGTGCCAGAACCGTATCGGTAAAACTCGGCTGCTGCACGTAGCGGATCACGGTCGTATCGCTCGTGTCGGCGAGGTTGCCAGCGGTGGCGGAGGCTTCATCGAGGCCTCCGAACGAATCTACGAGCCCCAGTTTCTTTGCTTGCAGGCCCGAGTACACGCGGCCGTCGGCGATCTCGCGCACCCTCTCTTCCGGGATGTCGCGGCCTTCGGAGATCACGTCCACGAACTGCGCGTACGATTCGTCCACGATCGACTGAAAGATCCCACGCTCCTCAGGCGTCATCTCGCGGAAGGCGCTTCCTATATCCTTGTACTTACCGCTCTTTATGACCACCTGCTTGATGCCGTACTTGTCAGCCGCCTCGGCGAAGTTGGTGATCTCGAATATGACGCCTAAAGAGCCCGTCAGGGTCGTCTCGTTGGCGACGATGCGGTCGGCCGCAGTCGAGATGTAGTAGCCACCGGAGGCCGCGACGTCGCCCATGGAGACGACGACGGGTTTGCCCGTGTTCTCCTCGAAGTCCAGGACGCTCTGGTGCATCTCGTCGCTCGCGGTCACGCCGCCGCCGGGGGAGTTGATCTCGAGCACCACGGCGACGACGCTCGTGTCGGAGCCGGCCTGGCTGAGGGCGTCCGCGAGCCCTTCTGGCGTGGAGGTCGGCAGCACTCCGCCCAAAGTGTCGTCGGCCGGGGCGATAACGCCCTCGACGGGCACGACGGCTACCTTGTCCGGTCCGTCACCCGACACGTACTCCTCGTCGTAGACGGCCGGGGCCGTCGTGCCGCCAGCCGTGACCAGAATCAGGACCACAGCAAACACGGCGAGCCCTACCAGGCCGAGCGCCACGAGCCCGCCGACCACGAAGGGCCACCGGCGTCGCCTCCTGGGTCTCTCCGCATGCGTCTCGGGCTGACCGGACGGCCCGCCAGAAGAAGTGTCCATATCGCTCCCTTCATCGCTCCGTGCGTTCGTAGGATGATCGGCGGGTCGGTGCCAACGCCGATCACCAGGAAGATTATAGAGCGGTTTGTAAAAGGTTGACCGTTTGTGAGCGGCCCATACATGCCCGAAACCCGTAGCCTCTGTTCAGGGCCGGCGTCTGCGGCGAGGAGCGCGCTTCAGGATGTCGTCCTTGGCGGCCTGGGGGGAGATCCTCTCGTCGCGTGCCTCAAGGGCGAGGCGCTCGCGATGGTAGACGATCCAGAGGTACAGGTCGAGCTCGGTGCGGCCGGGGAAGGCGTCGAGTATGCGCTCCTCCCGGATCATCTCCGCTATCGGGCGGTAGCCGTACTCGTACCAGTCCCTCAAGACTTCCTCGGGCGAGACGTAGCGCCGCCAGAGCTGGGAGAGCCTGAAGCCGTGCGCCTCGACGTAGGTCGCGAGCTTCCTGTAGTCGGAGACGTCGGAGAACTGGATCTTTATCTCGGGCAGTACCCGGTCGAAAGGCAACCGCTCCAGAAGATGGCGGTGCTCCAGCTTGTGGAGCAGGTCGTGGGCCGTCAGCGTCGAGTCCAAGGGTACCCTGCTTCGGAGCTCTACGACCTCGGCGTCTATCATCTCGACGCCCCGCTGGCGGGCCACCGAGACCCTGTGGTTGCCGTCCTGGACGAAGTAGGCGTCCCCTATTTTGTACAGACTGACGGGGGGTAGCGCTTCGCCCCTGTCCATGATCTCGTCTATGCGCCTCCAGCGGTTCCCGAGGTCGGGCTTGGATGGCAAGAACGCCCTGTCGAAGTCCCTGAGGCGCCCGACGCTGCCGACGATGTCCGAGACGGGCACCTCGCGCATCCCGAGGTAGACCTGCGAGACGGTCCCGAGCACTCCCTTGACCTCGTCGAAGGAGAGCAACTGGTTGGAGCCAGGGTCCCTGCGCAGGTACGCGCCGACCCTGCGCAAGAAAGCCTTTCTGCGGGCGCGTGAAAAGTCTCTGTCGGAGAGTTCGTGGGAATCCATAAGCTCTGATCGACCAATCTACAGCCCCCCGGCTTCGCCAACAAGGTCGTGGGGCCGGAAAAGTTATACGTCGATGATGCGGTGGCCGTAGACGTTGACGATCTCTGTCGCCCCCTTCCGCGTGACCCGCCCCTGGTTCGGTCCGTAGAGATGCACGTGTCCGTGCAGCCAGAGCGGGGGTTGGTGCGTCTCGATAAGATCCACGAACGACCTGAAGCCGACGTGGGCCACGTCCTCCATATCCCCCAGGCCGAAGGGCGGGGAGTGGGTCACGAAGATCCGGGGTTTCGGACGGCCGAGGAGGTCCCTGCAACGGATCCTCACAGAGAGCCCTCGTGCCCGGCGGCGCATCTGGCGTTCGGTGTACTGGTTGGGACCGCCCGAGTAGAGGGGCGAACCCGAGAGCCCGGCGAGTACCAAGCCACCCTCCGTCTCCAGGATCTTTCCGTCGAGGGGCGTGCAGCCGCCGGGGTACTCCGGGCCGCCGGCGCCGGGGTCGTGGTTGCCCAGGACGTAGTAGACGGGGACACCGAGAAAGGTAACGATGTACTCGAGGTAATCAAAGGGTAGATCCCCACACGAGATCACCACATCAACCCCTCTCGCGTACCAGGTCAGATTCGGACCGTGGAGCATCGACTCCACCCTGTCGCTGATACAGAGTATCTTCACGAGCAAATACCCATAACCTCGCAGAGCATACCCGCTTTCGCGGGAGATGCCCGTCCTCTGACGCCAACGGTGGCGTTGCCCCGGACGGTAAAGACCGACATAATTTACCCGTCGTGCGCCGCTACACGGCTCGACCTTTCTACACGACGGGCACGCAGGAGGTGCAAATATTGGCAGGACCGGAGACACCGAAGCTGATGGTTGACGTGGTGATCCCCTCTGATGATGGGGTGGTTCTGGTCCGTCGCGGCAGCGAACCCTTCGAGGGCCAATGGGCGCTGCCGGGAGGCTTCGTCGAGGTGGGGGAGACGGTGAGGCAGGCGGCGGTCCGCGAGGCCGCTGAGGAGACCGGGCTAGCAGTGGAGGTGTCAAGGCTCGTGGGCGTCTATTCCGAGCCGGACCGCGACCCGCGTGGCCACAACGTCAGCATCGCCTTCCTGGCTCGCGTCCTTGGCGGTCAGATGCAAGCGTCCACCGACGCCGCCGAGGTCGAACTCCTAGATCCCGCCACCGTCGAACTGGCCTTCGATCATCGCCGCATCATCGCCGACGCGATCGGGTAACGGTTAGCCATAAGCTTCTTTTTCTTGCTCGAGTATGGACGGAGGTCGGGAATGCCGATCGACCAAGCCACGGTGGCGCGGAGCTTCGAACCCTCTATGTTACGGTAGAGATGCGCGAGCGGCACGCGTACTGTGACCGCCAAGGGAGGGGAGCGAGCACACTACCTTAGAGCCGGGAGTGCCAACGTATCTGTGATCCACCACGATCCCACCGCAACTGCGTGGCGGCCCATGGCGATCTTCACAAATAAGGCTGGGGACAAACCTCAAAATCGTGGTGTTCCCGGTTCGAATCTGGGTCCCGCCGCTCCTTAGGGTCCTGCTCCACCGTGAAGGTCCGCGCGTTTATCGCCGACTTCTCATAGAAGTCGGTTGCTCAGTAACCCTCCCCTACTGGGTGGCGCACCAGCGCCTCCATGAGACCGGCGAGTATTCGTCGTTCGTCGAGGTCGGAGACGTTCACTTCCCGCCCTGGCTGGGTAAAGTCAAGCGCACCCGCCGCGTCCAGGGTAGGCGCCGCTTGTGGTCCGAGCGTTACGGATTCGGGATCGGCGGCGGCGATGCAGGCGAGGTCCCATAGTTCTTTTCTGGTCTCGGGTGCGCCGTACTCGGACGTCCAGAGCTCCAGTATCTCGGCCAGGTACGAGGTTATTGGCCGACCGCGCTTACGCAGCTCTTCTGCAAATGGGACCGGATCTACCAGTATCTTCGCCGCCGCGGGCCACGTGGGAACCTGTAGGAGATCCACAGGTCCTTCGAGTAACGCACGCCAGGCCGTGCTGTCGGCTTTGCCGTTGAGCTCTCCCATCCTGTTCTGCCAAACTCTGTAGCTGCCGCCTTGGTCCCCGAACCCTCCGAGCCAGACGACGCGCAGGTTCTCCAGCGTCTCCGGCGCGGCCAGAAACAGGGAGGCTGGGTCTGTTGCCGATCCCGTGGCGATGATGGTTAGCGGTCCCAGGCGCGCCTCTTCCACGAGGAACTTGAGGCCAGCGCTCGGCACCAGATCCTCCCTGCTCTCCATCGGGCGCTCCGCGCCGGGGATACAGGGCACGTCGCTCCCGCACAAGGCGACCACACGCTCGGCCTCCTCCTGGTACATATCGCGCGAGCCCGGCCCGTGGGCCGTGGTGTTGTGTACGGAACCAACGCCCCTCACCTCAAGCGTCCCCTCGGGCGCTCCAAGCGCGTGGGCGATGGCGAACTGGTCGTCTACCTCGTTAGCCGTGTCGCAATCTAGGACTACGCGGGTGGGGTTCATCGTCTCCTTTCCCGGGGATCCGTTTGATCACGGTGGTGTGCTCGTAATGCGCCGCGGGGCTGCCGTCGGCCGTCTTGATGGTCCAGCCGTCAGGACCCTCGACGGTTCGGTCCGAGCCCGAGGCGATGATCGGCTCGATGGTAGCAACGAGTCCTTTTGTCAGAGGAGAGTCCAGCCTCCGGTCAAACTGGCTGGGTATCGTAGGGGGCTCGTGGATGCACCTGCCGATCTCATGACCGCTCAGACCGGCGAGGACGGTGAAACTTCGCCTGCGCGCGGCGGTCTCCACGACGCGGCCGATCTTGTTTACCAGACGGCCTGCACGCGCCACCGGGGCCGCCCGCGCGAACGCCACCTCCGCGCACTCTTTCAGCTTCTGGTGCACCTCTGGCCCCGAAGGCAGCGCGACCGTGACCGCGGCGTCGGCGACGTGCCCTTCGACCTCGGCGGTCATGCCGATCTTGACGAGGTCGCCCCTTTCTATGACCCTGCCGCCGGGAACACTATGCACGGCCTCGTCGTTTACGCTGATGAGGTTGACGCCAGGGAACCCGTACACCGCCCGCGGCGCCGACCGCGCCCCGTAATGCTCTTAGAGACCACGGCCCCTACGGCGTCCAGCTCCGCTGTCGTCATTCCAGGCTCCAGGGTTATTCTCATCTCCCGAAGGGCGCGAGGTCCCTGTCCGATTCGTCGGTCATTGCGGCTCCCCTCGCTCGGGCTATGTCGGTATCTGCATCCTCGTATTGTAGGACGGTGGTGTGAACGCGGCCCGGTTCTGCCTGGCGGCGGTGGTGTAAACTCAAAGCAGGAGGCACGAGACTTGGATTGGGAAATCATCTTCTGGGCTGTTCTGGCGGCTCTTGCCTTCGTCGGCGAGCTTCTTACCGTCTCTTTCTTTTTGCTCTTCTTCTCGCTCGGCGCCGTCGTGGGCCTCGTCGCGGCCCTGTTCGGCTTCAGCGTCACCGCGCAGGCCGTCGGGTTTCTCGCGGCCTCCGTGTTCAGCATGGCGATCCTGCGTCCTGCCCTTTTGAACCGGCTCGCTCTGAGGGGTTCTGAGGGATACGCCAGGCACCCTGGGATCACGGGCGAGAGCGCCGTGGTGACGGAGGAGATAGAGGCCGGCGGAAAGGGGATGGTGCGCGTGGGGAGCGGAGAGTTCTGGACCGCCCGGTCCCTCCATCCCGGCGAGAGGATAGAACCTGGCACCAGGGTGAGGGTCCTCGACACCGACGGGTTTACGGCCCTGGTAGATACAGTGGAGATGAAGGAGGACAAATCATGACCGGTCTTATAGTGTTGGCAGTGCTGGCTTTCGTGGTCTTCCTGCTGGCGGCGAGGAGCATCAGGATCATCCCCCAGAGCCGGGTGGCGATTATACAGCGGCTCGGACGTTACCATCGCACCGCCGAGAGCGGGCTTACGTTTGTCGTGCCTGTGGTGGACAAGATGCTGCCCAAGACCGACCTCAGGGAGCAGGTCATAGCGTTCCAGCCCCAGGCGGTCATCACCAACGACAACGTTGGGATGCAGATCTCGACGGTCGTCTACTACCAGGTAGTGGATGCGCGGGCCTCCGAGTACGAGGTGGCGAACTTCAATCTGGCGATGGAGCAGATCACGCAGACTACCTTGCGCAACGTGATCGGCAACCTCATCCTGGACAAGACCCTGACCTCCCGAGACGAGATCAACGGCAAGCTCCGCACGATCCTGGACGAGGTCACGGAGAAGTGGGGCATCAGGGTGACGCGGGTCGAGCTCAAGGAGATCACGCCCCCAAGGGATATCCAGCAGGCGATGGAGAAGCAGATGCAGGCCGAGCGGACCCGCCGCGCCGCCATCCTGACCGCGGAGGGCGACAAGCGCTCCGCGATCCTCAAGTCCGAGGGCGAGAAAGAGTCAGCCATCCTCCGGGCCGAGGGCGAGCAGAAGGCCGCGGTACTGCGCGCCGAGGGTGAGGCCGCTGCCTACCGCAACGTCCAAGCCGCCCAGATCGAGATGACAGGAGCCCTCTTCGAGCGCCTGGAGAGTTCGGATCTCTCACCCGAGTCCCTCCGCTACCTCTACCTGAAGGCCCTCCCCGAGATGGCGAAGGGACCGGCGAGCAAGCTCTTCGTTGTCCCCTCCGAGATACAGGACCT
>DATDKB010000005.1:0-5084 GCA_036520255.1 Rubrobacter sp.
GGTTGAAGAAGACGATATCGTCGCCCCTGCCCACCTCTTCGATCGCTTCGCGGTTTACTCTGGCCCATTCCTCAGCGTAACGGTCGTGGTAAGTTTTTGGATCCGCGCCCGAGAACAGACCGCATCATAGGGGAGCCCTTCGCTGAAGTCGGCCATCCACCTCGAGGCCCCGTTGCCGATGAGTTCCCCTTTGATTATGTCTTTGACCCAGACCCGCGCTTCGGGATTCGTTAGATCCACGAGGCCTGCCGAGAAGCTAGAGTTCCTGATCCTGTACGCTTCGCCCTCCCGATCCTTGACCAGGTAGCCGCTCTCTCCAGCCTCCTCGAAGAGATTGCGCCGATGGTTTCTCTTCTGCCCAACGTCGTCACGGACGAAAGGGTTTATGTAGGTCATGAGCCTGATGTCTCTGGCTTCCAAGTGCTCCCGGAGCGAGTACCAGTCAGGGTAATGTTCACGGTCCAGCTCCCAGTTCCACCACTGCTGGATGCCGAAGCTGGTCTGCCTCTGACCCACCCAGTCCTGCAACTAGACGGCGGCTACCGGCGCGTCGAGTGCTTCGAGTTTCTCGCGCACCTTGTCCGTGCCGCCTTGCAATCCGACCACGGCGCCGCCCATGATCCACTCGGGGAGCGGGCGCATCCTAACCGAGTATTCGGTGTACTGTTGGATCAAACCCTCCGGCGCGTCAGCCCCAGGGATCTGCCCCCTCATCCGCGAAGCGAAGATACAGACCTGAACTCTATCCTTCTTCCTGAGGTCGAAGGTCGCGAACTCGTAGTTCTCCAGGAAGAAGGAACGCGCCTCGCTCGTAATGTAGTGCGGCACGCTAGCGTAGCTGGTGTAAGGGTCGCCACCAGCACCGGCCTTCCAGTCGACAGCCCAGGTTACGGGCTGC
This sequence comes from Rubrobacter sp., assembly GCA_036520255.1. Classification (GTDB taxonomy): domain Bacteria; phylum Actinomycetota; class Rubrobacteria; order Rubrobacterales; family Rubrobacteraceae; genus Rubrobacter_D. Next base: position 899 of record DATDKB010000005.1, read on the forward strand.
TCGCCCCTGCCTATGCCCTGCTCCCGGATAAGGATGGGTACGATGCGTCCCTTCCAGTCGAAGTACGTGTACTGGGTCCCAAAGCCGAAGAAGCGCCCTTCTGAGGAAGAAGCGTGGGTAAGGTAGACCCGGTTGTACGGCTCCCCGACCTCGACTTCCAAGAAGAGCCTCCCGTCGGTAACCGGCGAGAAGGTGAGCGTGTAGCCGACTCGTTCGGGGTCGTTTGTACCGATGAGCAGGCCGGAGATCACCAGCACACCGCCCTGCCTCGCGACTCGGTCTATAGTCTGGTCCGGATGCGGGTTCGAGATCTCGTCTTCCAGCGTGAGGTGCGCCCTCGACTGGCGGACGGTCTCCTTGCCCTCGGCGGCAGCGACAAAGCTCTCTCCCGGAACGCTTCGCCAGAGTACTCTGCCTGGCCTGGCGCCGTGCGCGACGCTGAGATAGACGTCTGAAGGATCCTGGCCGGTTTGCAACGTGACGCTAAACGCGCCGACGCGGTAGGAGCTTGGAGAGACATCGCGCGCCACCCCGGAGATAACGCCAGAGGGCTGGCCCGGTGTTCTCCAGAGCGTATACGCTCCACCGAGCAGCGCCATCCCGGCCGCGCCGGCCCCGGCGAGTTTCAGGAACCCCCTGCACGTAAGCGTCCTTTTCACCGCGATCTTTCCGGTCCTGGTCTCCCGTATCATACAGGAGTGTCAGGCTAGGCCCTCAGGCGCGGAAGGTTCGCCCCTTATCGACGATGGCGGGTCATCCGGAACCTAGGTCGCTGAGCGATCCCTTCAGCACCACGTTCCCGCTGGAGGCGGGGTCCCCGTCGTCTGGCTCCTGGGTGATCTCGATCTCTGGATAGGACACGGCGCTAACCGGCGCGGACATGCTAACGCTCGCGCGGCCGTCGGGTGTCGCGCTGAAGGTACCGCAACTGATGCGTCCTCCGCCTTCTTTTGCATACCACATCTCGTAATATCCGCCATCCCCGGGTTCTGGCAGCCCCCAGGCCTCCAGCTCGACCTTGAGGTTGTCCCCGATCTGCTCCCCCCTGAGCTCGCCGCCGGCCTGCGGGGCCGCGCTGGTGCCAATCAGGGCGAGGCCATCGGAAGGGTCGGTGACCGTCCGGAGAATCCCGAAGCTCAAGAGCGCGACTACCAGCAGCGCGGCGGCAAGCAGCCATGGCCTCCGCCAGCCCGCCGAACCGCGGCGCGCCTCGCTCCTCGCCCGCGCCAGCACCCAGTCTTTCAACTCGGGCGGTGGTCCGGCCGCCGCGGTCCGCAGCACGTCGTGGGCGCGGCACACTTCGTCGAGGTCGTTTCGGCAGGATGAGCATCCTTCGAGATGGCGCTCCAGTTCATGCTCCTCCTCGTCCGTCAGTTCCCCCAGCACGTATGGACCCAGGAGCTCTTCGAAGCGGTCTTCACTCACCGCGGGCCTCCTTTGGTGCGGGGCTTGCGAGGGCTTGCCGGAACCTCTTCAGGGCCGCGGTCGTGCGGCTTTTGATCGTCCCCAGAGGGAGACCGGTTCGGCGGGAGATCTCGCGCTGGGACAGATCCTCGAAGTAGGCCAACTCCAGCACCTGCCTGTACTTGCCGGGGATGCTGGAGAGTGCGGCGGCCACGTCCCAGGCATCCACGGCCTCCTCGGGGCGCGGCCCGCCGGCGACCGCATAGAGGCCGTGCTCGCCCGCCGGCCTGGGCCTGACCCGCCGTCTGCGATCCATGTCCGTCGCCCTGTTACGGGCGATGCGGTACAACCACGTCGCGAAGCCCGCGCGGTCCTGGTCGAAGGATGCCGCGCTGCGCCAGACGCTGGTGAAGGCGTCCTGGACTAGCTCCTCGGCCAATTGCGAGTCGCCGAGCAGCCTCAGACCCGTTGCGTACACCGGCCGCGAGTAACGATCGTAGAGCTCTGAGAGCGCCCGCTCGTCCCCGCCCGTCACGAGGCCGATCAAGTCCTCATCCTTCGCGTCCCGAACGTCGCGTCCGATGCCCCATCCCGCCCTATGGTGCCGTTTCATCCGCCCGATCAAAAGCCCCCGAACCTTGCCAGGAGATCCCGCCTACAGCGTACCATCGGGATCTCGGCCGGAGCCAGCGAAGCGCGCTCGGGCCGAGGTCAGAACCCCTACGATATTATGGCCTGCATCCGCCCTCGATGGCGTCCTCGCCGATCACCATTCCTATGCGCCCGCCGGACGCGACCCGCCAGGTGGCGACCTTGTCGGTATGGGACAGGAGCGTCGCCAGCTCGAGGCTGTCGTATCCGGAAAAACGGCCGTCGGTAAAGCACAGCTTCTCCTCTCCAGGGGGCTGGGAAGTGTAATTGAAGTCGGGGGCAAGGGTGTTCCTCTCCCTCGTGCCCGGCTCCGGCTCCATCTGGAACAGCCCGCCCTGCTGGCAGTCTTTGGCCTGTATCTTCATGTCCTGACCGCCGCCGCTACGTTCCAGGATGACCGCCTCGTTGCCGAGCTTGAGGCTAACGGGGCCCGTGAGCGTCTTGCCGTGCAGCGGCATCTTGCTCTCGAAGATCGTCGTTCCCTCGGGGCCTATGGGTAGGTTCTTACCGGGGCCAGGTGAATCGACGCCGGTGTGCCTGTAGTTGAGCGCAGCGAAGTCCCTGGAGCGGACGTTGAACTCGATGTACCTGCCGTCGAGGCGGATACGGTCGCCGACCCGGTAGGCGGGGATGGTCCTGGTCTGATCTCCCCTGTAGGTCGTCCTCCCCGTGCTGACCGAGAACGCCGCACAGGTGCCGACCTTCGCGGCCTCCGCCGGCGAAGGCAGGTAGCCGACAAGGGCCGAAAAAACCAACAGCAACTTTGCCCCGACCACACCTAACTAGAGGTAAGGCCGCGCGTTCTTGACCGTCTCCACCAAGACTTTACTCCTTCCTCGTCGCTGTCGGGTTCCCCGCAACCGCCGTAGATCCTTCCTACGACGACTTTATACGCACGACGACGGTTGACCGGACGGCGGCCCTCAAAATTACGAGACGGAAGGACCGTACGAGCGCGATGGCAGTTCCTCCGGGTTACGGAGTCCCGTCAGGCCCGTGCCGTTTCACGAAGTCGTCTATCATGGCGCGGGCGATGCTCGTTTCGGGCGGCAGTTGCGGCAGGGCGTCTGCCGTGTACCATCCGGCGTCCTCGATCTCACCGGGGTCGGGGGCCAGCTCGCCGTCCGCGTAGTCCGCGGTAAAGCCGATCATGAGCGAGTTCGGGAACGGCCACGGCTGGCTCCCGAAGTAGGATACGTTCTCGACCCCGATCCCCACTTCTTCCCTGATCTCGCGGGCGACGGTCTCCTCGATAGACTCGCCCGGCTCTACGAAGCCCGCGAGCACGCTGTAGAGCCCCTTCGGGAAACCAGGTGACCGCGCCAGCAAGATATGATCTCCCCTCTCCACGAGGACGATGGCCGCCGGGCTGAGGCGCGGGTAGTGCATCAGCCCGCACCGCGTACACCGCTTCGCAAGTTCTCCCGCCACCGGCTCTGTAGTTCCGCCGCAGCGTCCGCAAAAGCGGTGCGTCGCGTGCCAACCCACGATCTGCTTCGCCCGCCCGGCCGTCCTGAAAAAACCCTCGTCCACCCCGAAAAAGAAGCTCCGCAGGTCCCTGAACACCATGCCTTCGGGCGGTTCACCTTCCACCTGGACCGCCCAGCAGATGTACCCATCGAGTTCCCCAATCCTCCACCTGAACGTGACGTCGAGGTTGAGTTCCTCGGGCCTACCCGCAAGCGGCACGCGAATGGGCTCTTCGCTGTACACGAGCAACCTGTCGTCCTCGAAGGCGAACCACAGCGCCTTATCCGGGTCAGCCAACGGTTTGTGAGCTGTCCAGGAGCGAGGCCAGGTACTCTGCGGTGTGGAGGGCCTGGCGTTCTGTTCCGTCCAGGATCTGCTCCCGGCAGCTCGTCCCCGGCGCGACTACGACCCGCTCCCCAGCCCCTCGCACCGCCGGAAACAGCCTTCGCTCCCCCATCTGCATCGAGACCTCGTAGTGGCCCTTCTCGTACCCGAAGAGCCCGGCCATCCCGCAACACCCCGAGTCGACCACCTCGACGTCGGCGGCGAGCCCGAGCAACCGCTCCGTCGGGCCCGTCCCGACGAGCGCCTTCTGGTGGCAATGACCGTGCAGGAGTACCGGCGCGCCTTCCTTGAGCGGAAGCTCCACGTCCAGCTCTAG
>DATDKB010000006.1:0-8982 GCA_036520255.1 Rubrobacter sp.
CGCTACTCGGGAGAGCTAACGATGATGGACCGCTGGCTGGGACACTTCCTCGACAAGATGGAAGAGCTGAACCTGTTCGAGAACACCCTCCTGATACTCCTCTCCGACCACGGCGTCGCCCACGGCGAGCACGGCTACACCGGCAAGCCAGACAACGTGCTCTGGCCCGAGGTCACCGACATACCGTTCTTCATAAGGCACCCGGAAGGCAAGGGCGCCGGCGACACCAACAAGTACTACGCCTCCACCCACGACGTCGCCCCCACGATTCTGGGCTTCCTCGGGATAGAGCCATCGCAGGAACTCGACGGACAAGACCTCTCAGTCCTGATCGAAGGCGGAGAACCGGAGGCGAGGCCACACTTCTCGCTCGGCTACAACGACCACGTCTGGGCCCGCGACGACCGCTACGTGATGTTCAGCACCAACCAGGGCGGAGATTCGAAGCTTTATGACATGCAGAAAGACCCAGACATGCACGACAACCTTGCCGCAAGCCAGCCTAACACCGTCAAGCGAATGTTCGAAGGCTACGTGCTAAGGGACGCAGGCGGCGGACCCCTCCCAACCTACGATTACGGCGCCGCTGCAGGATAGGTAGATAGCCCTGTTCGCAAGAGGTCTTTTGCGAACCGCTCTTGGCCTCACGATATCATGGCCTACACGGCCAACGCGAAGACCGACAAGAACATGAGGGCCACAACCATCAGGAAGATTGCACCCACCACCTGGAGCAGCTTGGCATTGATCTTAAGTCGGGCAGACCACCGGGCGGTCGTAGCTGCGCTTCGAGGTGTGGCCGATGACGACGCCGACCGCGCTTGGTTCGCTGTTTAGCCACGTTTCGCTCATGAGAACCTACGATGATGCCGGAGGTGGGAGATGCCCGATGCGATTATGGCCCGGCAAGCTCCTCGCGCGTTTCGTCCTGGGCTTCTTCCTGCTCGTCTTCACCATCGGAATCGAGTTCGGAGTAGATCACAGTGAGTATGACCCCGACGAGGCCGACCGGCCCGACCCAGGCAGGCAGTCGGATACCCAGGATCCGATCGAGGGAGAACGCGTCTGGCTCGCGGATCATGAGTGCCGTCGAGAGGGCCATGTTGAGGACGGGCAGTTCGGCGCCACCCTCCGTCACCCAGATCGGCTTGTCCCAGTGCGCCTTCCTCGTGGCCATCGCCATCGAGCCTATAACCCCGAGAGGGCCAAGTGGATTGAGGAGCCCCAACGCCGTGAGCACGCCGCCCCCGAACTCCGAGAGCCCCGCCATATAGGCCCACGGGCGTCCGGGGCGCATGCCGAGCATCTCCATAAAGCCGCTAGTCCCCTCTAACCCAGGTCCCCCGAAAGACCCGAAAAGCTTCTGGGCCCCGTGGCCCGCCATCAAAGAACCTTGCACCACCCGCACGATCATGGGCGCCGTTTCGTTTACCTTTGAGGTGTTCACCCTCACTCCTTCCACGGAGTCCGCACTACACACCGCCCTCGTCCCTCGAGAACACGGGCGCTTGCCTACGCTCTATACCCGCGACCGTCTGGTTTACACTCGTGCAACGGCGCGCCTAAGGGCGTGGCCCGTTGAAACAGCCGCGGTTTCTATCTAGTTCTCGACCAGAGCGGCGACGAGCTCGCGGCAGAAATCGGGGATGTCGGGGACGACGCGGCCCCAGACGAGGTTACCCTCCCGAAACGCAGCCTTGTCCACCCAGGTGGCGCCGGCGTTCTCGAGGTCGTCCTTGATGCCGAGTGATCCCGTCGCGCTGACGCCGTCGACTATGCCGGCAGAGATCGCGACCAGCCCGCCGTGGCAGATGATGCCGACTGTTTTGTCCCTCTCGTGAACGGTCCTGACGAGGTCCAGGATGTCCGGGTAACGCCTCAGCTTGTCGGGAGCCCAGCCGCCCGGGATCACGACGCCATCCAGCTCTGTCGCGTCGACGGCGTCCGCCGTGGTGTCGGCCTGTGCCTCGAGGGCGTTCTTGCCGCCGACAGGCTCGGTGTCGGGCCCGACGGAGACGACCTCTGCCCCCTCCTCCTGCAAACGCATGACCGTGACCCAGAACTCCAGATCCTCGAAACCCTCGGCCACCAGAACCGCTACCTTTTTCCCTCTCAAACGCATGGCAACTCCTTTCGTTCGAATATCATCTAACGACGATCTTGCTCAACAACCCGTCTACCTCGCGCCGCGCCTCCTCGTCGCCGAGCTCGATGGCACGAGCCAGCTCGGACACTGCGTCCGCCCCGCGCCCGGCCCCGAGGAGCCGCTCCGCGGCCTCAAGATGCGCCCGGAAGCCGTTTTGCTCGGTGTTGTTCTCCTCGGCTTCAGGGGTGTCGCCGCCGTCCGCGATTTCTTCGCCGTGGATCAGGGCGAGCAGTTCGTCTCCGTAGCGGGCCGCGCGGCGGAGTCCGACGCCCTTTAGGGCGCCGAGCTCGTGGACGGTACTGGGCTTACGGGCGGAGATCTCCTCCAGGTGCGAGTTGTGGAGCACTACGTAGGCGGGCACCTGCTGCTTTTTTGCCTGATCGCTCCTCCAACATCTCAGCCGCTCGAAGAGCGCCGCGTCAACCGCCAGGCCGTCATCATCGGCCGATGATAGATGGGCGAACGCCGGTACGAGCGGCGTCCCTAGGGGCATGCCGCCTCTTGATGCCTGGACTGGTTCCTCTATCTCGCCCAGGCAGACGTCACAGCCGGCGCACGGGACGACTTCTTCCTTGTCGCCGAAGTGTCTGAGGAGGTGTTCGCGGCGGCAGGTTCTCAGGTTGGCAAACGACTCTACGTCCCGGATCTGGTTGTATGCCGTGTTGGCCCGGTTCTTGAGCCTGGCCGCGATGCCTCGGCGGTTGTCACCGTCGAGCGCCAGGGTCTTCAGCCTCACGTCTACCAGGGAACCGCGGGGAACCGCCTCCACGACGCCGTCTACCATCATCCTGTATATAGCGCCCTGGACGACCGCAGGACGCAAGTTCGCCTTGCGCGCGAGCGCGGGTATCCCGACCGAGCCCGCGCCAGGCAGGGCGGCGTGCACGGCGCTCACCTCTTCGCGCAGGCCTTCGGGTTCCTCGTCTATGCGGTGGACCTCGACCTCAGCCCAGAGGTCGTAGCCGCGGGAGATCAAACCCGACTCCTCAAGGCTCCCCATGACGATGCCGGCCGCCTCCGGGTCGACGCCGCCAAGCGCCGAGAGCGAAGCCGGAGGCACGTTGACCCTGCCCCCACTCTCGACCCCGGCGAGCGCCGAGAAAAAGGAGGAGACCTCGCGTTCCCCGGCCGTGCCGACCGTGACGAGCCGCTTGCGTCGGCCGAGATCGGCCCCGCGGTACAGGACCACGCACTCGGCCTTCTGCCCGTCCCTGCCAGCCCGTCCCGACTCCTGGATGTAGGCCGGGAGGCTTCCGGGGACGCTGGAGTGGATCACGAACCTGACGTTGGGCTTGTCCACCCCCATCCCGAAGGCGACCGTGGCGACGACAACGCCAAGCTCGTCGGTCATGAAGCGCTCCTGCACGGAGGCCCTCTCCGACGAGCCCATCCCGGCGTGATAAGCCGCGGCGTCCACCCCCGAGCGGCGGAGGTCTTTTGCCAGCTCCTCGCACTCCTTGCGGGTCGTGGCATAGACAATGCCGGGCGGGGGAGAATTGCGGATCACGTCAAGGATGCGCGGCAGCTTGTGCTTTTTCTCCTTTGCCGGAACGACCCTGTAGGTGAGGTTCGGGCGGTTGAAGCTCGTCACGACCACCTCGGGCGAGCGCATCTTGAGGGAGCGCAGGATGTCCTGGCGGACGCGTGGGGTCGCCGTGGCGGTGAGGGCGAGCACGGGCGGGTTTCCGAGGTCCCTCACGGCGCGCGGCAAGAACAAATAGTCGGGACGGAAGTTGTGGCCCCACTCGGAGATGCAGTGGGCCTCGTCGACGACGAAGAGGCCGACGCCGGCTCGCCTGAGGGCGAGGACGAACTCCAGAGACCTAAGCCGCTCGGGGGCCACATAGAGCATCTTGACCTCGCCCGTGCGCACCCTGCGTTCCACCTCCCAGCGCTCCTCGGGCGAGAGGCCGGAGTGGAGCGTCGCGGCGTCCGCGACCGAGCTTTGCAGTAGCGAATCGACCTGATCTTTCATCAGGGAAATCAGGGGCGAGACGATGACCGTAAGGCTCTCCTGCATCAGCGCCGGTATCTGGTAGCAGAGGCTCTTGCCGCCACCCGTGGGCATCACCGCGAGGGTGTCCTTGCCTTCAAGGACGGCCCGGATGACATCCTCCTGGCCCGGCCTGAACGAGTCGAAGCCGAAGATCTCCTTTAAGACGTTTAGTGGCACAGTCTAAATATAAGGCCTGACCCAAGCTTACACAAAGGGGGAAACACCAACGTCAGACCGCCACGGTTATCGAACACACTACAGAGTGTTTTCGGCGCGGGTTACGCCGCGCTTAACTGGGCGGTTCGCGAGGCGCCCCTACATTCGTACCGTTCTAGGGGTCTTCCTTCCGTTTCGGGGTGAACCTGGGGATAGGTTCGAGACCTTGTATCGGGCCCTGCGGGCGGTCTTGGCGGTCCTGGCGGTCCTCCGGCTCGGGACGGGCAACTTCGACGGCGTCGAGCAGGTCGTCGAGGGAACGTCTGATCTCCCGGCATCCCCTGCTGTAGGCGTATCTGAAGCCGAAGACCGGCGCCGCGACCGCGGGGAGAACGCCGAGGAAGAAGAGCGGGCTCTGCATCCCGGCGAGGATAAAGAGAACCGCCAGGGTCGCCGAGAGGATGCCTGCGAGCGAGAGGTACTCCCCCCGCTGGTTGGAGAGATCAGCCGTCAGACTCGCCTCGCACCTCGCCTCGCAGGCGTCCTCGACGCGCACCTCGACACTCCCCGCCTTGAGCAGGGGCCTATTCCCAGAGAAGTCCAGCGTCCGGCGCACCACCCCGAGCTCGTCGCCGGGATCCCACATGGAGCCTAAGCCCGTCTTGCGCCTGAGCTTGAGACCCTGGTCCAGCCGCAATAGTCCTTCGAGATCCTCGCCGACGCCCTCAGCGGGACGCTCCACGTCGCGCACGGCCCGCAGACGCGCAGGACCGTAGAACCTGCGGGCGAACGAGTGGGACTCGGCCGTCTTTTCCGAGGCCACGTCCGACATGGCCCGGCGCACGTCCTGCTCCGGGATTCCAGCCGCCGCGGCCACCTGCACCAGAACCTCGGGAGAGACCGAGGGGGTGTCTTCGGAGTCGCGGGTCCACCTGCGAGCATTCAACTCCGCTGCGCGGCGCAGGATCATCTCGACCTCGGCCGGCCTCAGACGCTTGTCGTTGCTGCCCTCCATATGGGGCGTGATTCTACAGCTTTTGGAGCGGTTGTCAGAGAGCTCCACCCATCCTGAGACAACACCTTCGGTCCCCAAAACCGCGTAATCAGCCAGGAGGAAACAGTTGAAGGCTGAGGGCCAACCGCCGATAGTGCGGGTCGCCCCACGGAACGCTTCAGAGCCTCTGATCTCGCTTCGATGTGATCGAGAGTATCCTGGGTGTGTCTTTCAGATAAGACCACCCGGAGAGTATGGTGAGCACCACGGCGACGAGCATGACCCACCACCCGATCTGGCTGACGACCCCCTGCCAGCCTCCGGCTCCCGGTTTGCCGACCAGGAGTATAAAGACGGCAAGGCTCTGGGCGTTCATCTTCGCCTTGCCCCAACTGTTGGCGGCGATGACCTCTCCCGCCTCGAGGGCGACCATTCTGAGGCCCGTCACGGCGAACTCCCTGATCACCATGATGGCCGCCATCCAGGCGGGCATGGATCCTTCGCCCACCAGCGTGAAGAACAGCGAGACGATGAGGGCCTTGTCGGCGATGGAGTCCATGAGTTTGCCGAAGCCCGTAACTTCGTTGTTGCGACGGGCCGCGATGCCGTCGAAGTAGTCGGTAAGGATCGCGGCCACGTACAACACGACGGCCAGCGGACGCGCCCATTCGAACGGCAGATAAAGCGCGCCCATCACGGGCACGACGGCGACGAGTCTGAGCAGCGTGAGCTGGTTAGCGAGGCTCACGCGGTCTCCTGTGCTGCATGTTTCGTCTCGCCCGGCTGTTTGGCCGCATCTCGTGCTCCTTTGTACACGGTCAACCTAGCACCTTAGCGCCCGCGGCTCAAGGTTTCGGGGTTATTCGTCGGTGGAGGAACCGGGTGTCTGGGTCACGGCCGGCCGCAGGAGGAGGCCGAGCAGCCAGTCCGCGGCCACCCGCGCCTTGCTCTGAGGGCTGTTCAGGCGAACCAGGTATGTCATACGCCAGAACACGGCGGCCAACAACCCGCTGAACCGGACGCCCATCACCTCGTTGACGGCGAAGTCGCTCCCGAGCTCGACGAGTTGTCCGAGCGGCTTGTACTCGAACTCTTCTAGGTCGTTCTCGCCATCGATTGTCTTGATAACGTTTTTGGCCACTAGGTGGCCTTCCTGGATGGCGGCCTGGGCGGTGGGGGGTACGATCCTGCCGTCCTCCTGGCGCATGTCCTGGATGGCGGCGCAGTCCCCGATGGCCCAGATGCCGTCCTGGCCCTCGACCTGTAAGGTCAGGTCCACGGGGATGCCGGTTCGCTCGTCGAAGGGTAGGCCGAAATCTTTGATCGCCATGTTCGGACGGTTCCCCGCCGTCCAGATCACGTTCTCCGATGGGATCTCGCGTCCCCCCTTGAGCCTGACACGGTCCGCGGTGATCTCCTCAGCCATCGCGCCAACCAGGACCTCGATGCGCTCGTTGGCGAGCCTCGTCCTGGCAGCCCGCCTGAGGGCCGGGTCGAGCTCGGGGAGGATGTTGGGCAACCCTTCGAGCAGATAGATCCTGACCCTGTGAGGGTCTATGTTCGGGTAGTCGGGGGCCAAGGCCTCATGAACGAGGCTGTGGATCTCGGAGGCCACCTCGACCCCTGTCGCGCCTCCCCCGATAACGACGAACGTGAGCTTGGACTCGGGGATCTCATCCCTGGTCAACGATACTTCCTCGAAGCGCTCGATAACCCGGTTGCGCACGCGCTCGGCGTCCTCGACGCCCCTCATGGTGAGGCTGTGCTCCTCCACCCCGGGAATGCCGAAAAAGTTGGGCTGGCCGCCGAGCGAGATGACGAGCTGGTCGTAGGGAAATTCGATGCCCCCATCGGCCTTGACGACCTTCCGTTCGGGGTCGACGCCCGTGATCTGCGCCCGCCGAAAGCTGGCGCCCGCGAGGATGAGGGCCCGCCGCAAGGGCTGGGCCACGTTGCGCGCGTCTATGTCGCTGCTGACGATCCCCGGCACGAGCGGCCAGAAGGTGAAGAAGTTGTCTTTGGCAATGACGAGCACCCCGACGTCGTCCCGGTCCTCGGCCATCTTGCACAGGTCGGTCGCGGCCGTGTACCCGCCGAAACCCCCGCCAACAATCAGCACTTTCTTTTCGAACGCGCCGTAGGGAGGCTTCTCCCAGGAGAGGTAGCGAGGCTTCGGGTTGAGCGCCCGTCTGAGGGCCCCTAGCCCAAAGAGCAGCCCCCCGAGCGCCATTCCGCCCTTGACCCATCTGTTCATACAAGCCTCCCACAAAGACTAGTTTCGGCCGGCCACGACTTCCGCGCCCACGACCCCAAGACCTACAAACCTATCTTACCGAATGTTGCGCCCTAACTAAACAAGTCAGGTGCGGAAGCGGCTACGAAACGGCGACCCTTACGGTTCTGCTGCGCGGCCCGTCGAACTCGGCCAGGAATACCCCCTGCCAGCGTCCGAGGTCGAGCCCTCCACCCCTTACGAGTAGCGTCTGCGACTGCCCGAAGAGGCTCGTCAGAAAATGGGAGTCGCTGTTGCCCTCGGCGTGCTCGAAACGCACCTCTAGTACATCGAAAAAGGCCCGGCATGCCGCGGCCAGGTCCCTGGGCACGTCCCTGTCGTAATCCTCGTTGACCGTCACCGCGGCGGTCGTGTGCGTTGAGGAGATGATGCAGATGCCCTCGTCGACGCCAGTATCCCTGACGGCACGCCTGACCTCGTCCGTGATAGAGACCAGCTGGTAACGCTCCTCTGTCTCCACCGGTATGTCCTGTATCTTCATCTTTCTCCTCCCTCGAACTCGCCGACCCCGGGCAGGTCCGCGACGCTGTCGACCACGAGATCCGCCGCACCCGAATCGGCCTGCCATTTCCCGGTCCTGACCTGTATACTCACGAGCCCCGCCCTCCTGGCGCCTAGCACGTCCGCCTCGGCATCGTCACCGACCATGGCAACCTCATGCGCCCCGAGCCCAAGGTCCTCGAGCGCGAGCCTGAAGAAGTCCAGCTCGGGTTTGCCGACCACGGACGCTTTTTTCCCGCTCGCGTACTCCAGGGCCGCCACGAAAGGGCCCGCGTCCAGCGAGAGCCCGAGGTCCGTCTGCCAGAAGCGGTTCTTTTGCAACGCCAGCAACTCCGCCCCTTGCATGAGGTGGCGGAAAGCGGGGTTCAACCGCTCGTAGGTGAAACCCTCCCCGAGATCCCCGACCAGCACGTAATCCGGGTGGTCGTCGGTGAAGTCGACCCCCGCGAGGTCCTCCATCAGCGAATCGTCCACGAGGGCGAAGCAGCTACCACCCCCGATCCTCCGCACCGCCGCGCGGGCGGGCGTGAAGATCTCCGCCTCATCCACCTCGAAACCCATCGAGAGCAGACGCTCGCACACCCACCCGCGCGGCTTCCTGGTGGTGTTGGTGACGTACCGAACAACGAAGCCGGAGGCCCCGAGAGAACCGACCGCCTCCCTCGCCCCCTCCACCGCCTCCCTCCCGACGTACAACGTACCATCGAGGTCCAACAACAAGCCTCTGATACCCATTCGCGCATCATAGTGCCGCAGAACCCGCGAGGCCACACGCGCACCGAAGGGGCCACGAGACGTTGATGAGCTTCGCCCCAAACCGGGCCAATCGGAAAACCCTCTGACGCCTCTTGACAACCAGAGTTTTGCACCTCTATGCTTACATTGTAAATATACAA
>DATDKB010000007.1:0-2057 GCA_036520255.1 Rubrobacter sp.
CAGGCACCAGCCCGATGTGCTGGTCCGCGGCCTCGAAGCCGACGTAGTAGGACTCGTCGGTCTGCGGCGGTACGCCGAGCAGGGCGGCGTACACTGCCTTGGCCGTCGCCAGGTCGGAAACGGGATGCAGCACGGTCTTGATTCCCTGGGTGGAAGAGCCGCTCATGGTCACTCCTTAAGTCGTGGGTCACATCGACCCGGTGTGTCTCGTCAGTCTAGTTGCTACTCGGGACCAACCCTTCTCGATTCCTGATCGGTCTGTAGTATGACGACAGCGAACCAGAGGATGTGACCGTGAGCGACCGCGACCTGCTCGCCCAGCGCTTCGAGACCCACCGGGAGCACCTCCGGGCGGTCGCGCCATGACTCATCCTCGGGCACCAACTACCCGATGTAAAGGAACTAATAACGCGCAACACCGTTTGCCCACCCTCGATACCGTCTGACTGTTACCTGCCTGTAACTCTTCTTCCTTACAATTGATGCTCCGGTAGCAAAGTGGCTTCGGTCGGGAAAACGACGAAGGGGGCCTGTCGTGGGCTACGTAGACCTTCGGAGACGACGATACGAGCGGAAATCTGGAGGCCCCTCACAATACCCAGGAAGCCGTCCACACTTTCTACTGGCGGTCGGATTCGCGCTCGGGGTAATTAGTTCGGCCCTCTTCTGCATCACTTTCGGCGATCCCAACCCGGTTGGCGCTCTGCTGCTCTTGGCCGCCGTGATCACGCTGCTCGGTTACCTGGGTTGGCTGATGCTCGAGCGGAGTCCGGCGAGACCAGGCCGAGATCGGGTGCGGAGAAACAGCTACTCATAGCTATCGCCGATGCCGGCGCCGGCATTTCGCCCGTGGAGGCTGCTCTAAAGACCTCGCTTACGGTGGACAAGGCGGAAGAGATCCTCACCCGCCTCGCGGATCGCGGTCATCTTCGGGTCCAGAGCAGGGACGGCGGCCTTTTCTACGCGCTGCCGGGAGGGCGACGTCCTTCGGAGACGTGGGTTCGGTAGAGAACCTACAGGTTTCGGGCTCTGCTATTCGGTGAGTAGCTTCAGGAAAGAGATTATCTCCGGTAGCGACGTCTCTTTCGGTAGTGAAGCGTCCGCCCCGGCCTCCGAGGCGACCTCGCCGACGTCATCCCTGGCGCTGAGGATAACCACGCGCGTTTGGGGGTAACGTTGCCTGATCTCGGGTATAAGATCCGTCCCTTCTCCGTCGGGGAGCGAAAGGTCGAGCACCACCACATCGAAAGGCTCTGTGGTCCGGATCATGGCCCTCCCTTCCTCGAGCGTGCGGGCAAGGGAGATATGCGTACCCTTTCCCAGGACAAACCCGAGGGCCTGCGCGAACGCCGCGTGGTCTTCTACGATCATCATGCGCTCCACCGCAACACCTCCTCGCCAGTCCCATGCCTGACAAACGCATAGAGCATTACCCTAAAGGAGAACACACGGAGCATACATCACACAAACGAACTAGATCCGCAGAAATTCTCACGATCTGTTACTAGGAAGTGCCCGCGTGTAGCGTCCGTGTGTAGCGTCCGCGAGGGCGGGCACTTCCTCCATCAGTGGTTATGGCGGGGTGTCTTGGAGGCGATGCCCCTGTATTCGGGCGCGCCTTCTAGTACCCCCCCACCGTTGAGGCCGTTTACAGAGGAGCGGTAGATCTCCTGCCAGGGCGTCTGGCTCTCGGGGAACTCGGGGAGGCCTTCTTCCCGCTTGCGGCGTTCTATCTCCTCTTCAGGAACGAGCATGTCGCAGCGTCCCGCGTCGAGGTCGATGCGGATGGTGTCCCCCGTCCGCAGCCAGGCCAGGCCGCCACCCGCGGCGCTCTCCGGGGCGGCGTGCAGGATCGAAGGGCTGTCCGAGGTGCCCGACTGCCTGCCGTCGCCGATGGTCGGAAGGGTCTCGATCCCGAGCTTGATCAAGCGGTCGGGGGGCTGCATGTTGACGACCTCGGCCGATCCGGGCCACCCGAGCGGGCCCGCGCCCCGTATCACCAGGATGGAGCGTTCATCGATGTTCAGCCTGGGGTCGTTGATGCGCTCGTGGTAGTC
>DATDKB010000008.1:0-2520 GCA_036520255.1 Rubrobacter sp.
CCCCCGTCGAACGATTCTTCGAGACGGTGAGGTTCGCCCAGAGCGTGTTCTTCGGCGGCCCGGCCGGTGCGACCGACGCCGTAGAGCGAATGAACCGCATCCACCAGCGCGTGGAGGGGGCGCGCGGAGAAGAGATCCCCCAGTGGGCTTACAGGGACATGTTGTTCATCCTGATCGACTACGGCGAGCGGGCGCACGAGGTCGTGTTCGGAGCGATGACGGAGGCCGAGCGGGCCTCTCACTTCGGGGTCGCGCTTGCCCTGGGACGGGCCATGAGACTGAGCGGCCTCCCCGCCACCTACGCCGATTACAGGGACCAGCGTCACCGGCAGCTCTTGGAGGATTACGCCCGCGGACCGCTCACGGAGGAGCTCTACGCGAGCTACCGCCGGGCTTTAGGACCGTTGCGCTATCGACTCCTGCGGCTGGTGCAAGCCAGCGTGCTGCCGAACGAGCTCAGAGGCGTCCTCCGGCTCAACCCGCACCCCCTCGTCGACGAGCTTTTGCAGTGCTACCGCTTCGTGCCCGGAGGGGGCAACAAGCTGCGCCCCCTACACGGCGTCCTGCTACCTGGTAGGTTCGCCAAGCAATTGCGCGAGATGGAACGCGTACCAGCTACCCGATAGCATTTTCATCCTGTGGTCAGTTCTCGGCCATGTGGGGATGCGCCGGGGATGTTTCTACCGCCTTTGCCTGGGCCCACGCAAGCTGGGACAACGCCGTCGAGCCTTGTATTCCGCGCTGTGGTGGGATCAGACAGCGAAGTGGAGCTTGAGGTCGCGCTCTAGCCACGCACTCTGGCGAATGGTCATGTTCTAGCAACAAATTCAGCCGTGGCCGCTGCACATTCCGATCACACCTTTGGCGCAATGCGGTTCCCCACAAGGTTGGTGTAGCCAATCCCCGTAAACCCCGTACACTCACGGCGTTGCTTGCTAAGATAGTGGGAAGGTAAGCTGATGAGCGAGCACCACTGCGGGTCGTCGCCACCCACGACTTCTGTTGCGCCTACCCGCCATCGCCTACCTCCTACGGCTCGCTGCCGGGCGGCGAAGGCCTGAAGATGCCCCTGAGCAGCACGTTGGCGAGCTGCGTCGTGTGGACGGCTCCTTCGAGTTGGAGCCCTTAGACGACAAGGCGTAGTGAGACGCCTTCGAGTCGGTCTCGGGGCGGATAGCCGGGCGTGGGTAGGGCTGAGGTCAGGAAATTGAAGCCTAAAACCTCTCCACCGCCGGCCTGAGATCGAGCTCCAGCGTCCAGGCAGTCGGGTCCTGGACGTGCAATTGCCAGTAGGCTTCGGCAATGGCGTCGGGGGAGAGCATCGTGTGCTCCTCGCGATCCGCAGACATCTCGCGCACCCTAGGCGTGTTTATTTGGCCGTCTATTATGGCGTGCGCCACGTGTACCCCTTGCGGCCCGAACTCGCGGGCCATGGACTGCGCGAGCGCCCTGAGGCCGAACTTCCCCACGGCGAGCGCCGAGAAGCGGGCCGAGCCCCTCAAGGAGGCCGTCGCGCCGGTGAGGATGATCGTGCCGCGTCCCCTCTCAAGCATCGCGGGCAGAACGCTTTGCGCCCCGTAGAACGCGCCCGCGCAATTCGCCTTCCAGCAGCGGTCGAAGTCCTCCGGCGGAAGCTCGAGGATGCCGCCCATCCGGAAGGCTCCGGCGTTATAGACGTAGACCTCTGGGTCGCCAAGGGAGCCGCGGACCTCGTCGAAAGCCCGCGCCACCGAAGCCGCGTCCGTCGCATCGGCGGTCACCGCGAGCGCCTCGCCGCCGGCACGCTCCATCTCCTCGCGTGCCCCCGAGACGCTCTCCTCGCTGCGGGCCATGAGCCCGACCGCGTAGCCCTCGCGGGCGAAGCGCCCGGCGATCGCAGTCCCGAGTCCCGGTCCCACTCCCAAAACCGCCGCTACCCTTTCCGCCAAAATGTCTCCTTCCGTCGAAGATCCGGCACGCCCGACGCGCCAGGGTTATGGTAGCGCAGGGCGAACGCCTAGGCGGGGTCCCTCATCGACGAGGACTTGAGGACCTCCGAGGACTGGAGAGCTTGGCGTGAGGTGTTTCGTGGATGCGCAAGTCAGCGATCGCCGATCCTTGCGTACATCTCCGTTCCACCACAATCACAGCGGCAGCGACACCGGTTAGGGAAACGCGACCCCAGACCAGGTGAGAGGTAATCGAAAGAAGTTAGAACAGGTCTTCGCCGGACTTCTCGGGTGGGACATAAATAGGTCCCCTTCGTCGACTGGTGTGCTCATGGGTGTGGTGCGGGACCCGCGAGAAGACGGAAGTTGGGTCGCTTCTACCGCCTTCGAGTGGGCCCACGCAAGTTGGGACAACGTCTTGCGTAGTGTTTCGCGCGGTAATCGATGCCAGCGGCGAAGTAGATCTGAGGGTAGCGCTTTAGCCACGCACTCGGGCGAATGGTCATGTACTAGCAGTAGGCTTTGCCACGGCCACCGCTGCACATTCCGATCACACCTTTGGCGCAATGCGGCTCCCCACAAGGTTGGTGTA
>DATDKB010000009.1:0-7794 GCA_036520255.1 Rubrobacter sp.
GAGTCCCTGGCGTCGGTCCTGAGCACAATGCCGTCTTCCGTCGCGTCGATAACAGCGGGGTGTTCGGAGAGCTGGCCGCGACGGACGGGGTCGCGGCGGTAGATCGAATTTCGCGAACGGAAGCTCTGCACGCTCGACGGCGTCGTGTTTAGCTCCTGCGCGATCCAGGTGTCCCCCCGGCCCTCTTCGACCCAACGCCGGATTTTGGACGCGTGCGGCTTTAGTGCCACCCTTCTGTTTCCCAATGCCCCCTTCTCCTTCGACATTCTAGTTTTATAGTTCATATGTACCACTTTTTGTTACCCAACGCTAGATGCACCTGCCGACCTTTAGAATGGGCTTAACCCATCGCCTGGTACAAGATCCAGAGCACGACGAGACCGCGGAGGCTCCAGAGGACGGTGCGCAGCCAGTTGGATCTTACTAGGAACTGGTGGGCTGACGGGTCGAAACCTCGTCCGAGGGTGGTATGGCGGGGCGACTGGAGGAGTGCCGTCGAGACCCAGATCCCGGCGACCAAGACGAGCCCCGTCCAGATGAGCGGAACGGAGGTACCCGGCGGGGTCCAGACCACGAGCACGACGGCGGTCGCGGCCTCAACTAGCATCGGCGGCCCGACGACGAGGCCCGTCAGACGGCTGTGGCTGCCTGAGTAGGTGGCGAAACCAGGTCTGCCCACGCGGGCGAAGAGCGGGTAGTGAACGACCTGGACGAACCAGATCACCCCGACCATGAAAAGCGTCGCCGCGGCGTGGGCGAGCAACAGCAGGATCATCTAGCCCAGGAGGTGATCCGCCGCGGTCAGCCCTGAGAGGGCCGCACCCTCGACCTTGGGCTGCCCGAAAGCATCGCCGCAGAAGAGCAGCGGTGGACCTTCCGAGGCGGCGAGGAACGGCTCCGGGTGGGCGTTTGTCACCCAGCTGTAGCGCCACCTCGCAAGCGAGGACTCGACGACCGAGGAAGAGAGGTCGGTACCGAGGCGGTCGCCTGCGAGCGAGATCAGTTGCCGCTTGACGTCCGCTTCGTCGTCCTCGAAGTGCGCGCGGCTCCACTCGGGCCCCGCGTGGATAGTTATGGCGGGCAGGTCAGAGATGCCCTTGCGCTGGTTGTCGCCGATCCAATCCAGAGGCTCGCCTTTGATCTGCATCCCTCCCGGCGCGGGCACGTCTCCAGGACCGTCGAGCAAGACCATGAGCGCGAGACACGGGTCGTAGGAGACAGCCTTCAGATCTTGCCTCGTGCTCTCCGGCAACCTGAAGCCCCCCGATGTGGCGAGTTCCAAAGCCTGGGGAACGGGCATGGCGAGTACCAGCGCGGATGCTTCGAGCCGCAACCCGGATTCGCACGCGACCTCCCAGCCATCGGTGCGGACGTCCACCTTCACGGCCCTCTCGCCGGTGCGTACGTCGAGGTCGTGGGCGAGGTGTTTGGGGATGGAGGTCATGCCCGCGCCTCCCCTGTAGCGGGGATGGCCGTCCTGGTTTGGCTTGCCCTCGGCGTCTGCAAAACCGCGGGCCCATTCCACGGCGGCACCGGCACCGAGCCAGCCGTCGACGAGGCCTGAGAAACGGTCGCTCCTGACGGTAAAGTACTGGGCACCGTGGTCGAAGGTGCCGCCTCCGACGCGGCGGGTAGCCATCCTGCCGCCGACGCCGCGGCCCTTGTCGAGAACGGTTAAGTCCCAACCTTCTCGGTGCAACGCGTCGGCGGCGAGCAGGCCAGAGATGCCGGCTCCGACGACGATGCAGGATTTCTTCCGGTCGTCGCTCACGTCCAATGAATCCTCCCGGCGACCCTGCTCTTCACCAGGTTGGCCGCGCACTTGATGCTCTGGAAATGCACGTCTACCGTGTCCTTGACTTCGCGCGCGTAGCCGCCGGCCATCGTTACCGTGACCGGAATGCCGCGGTCCCGGCAGGTTTCCAGGACCATCCTGTCCCGCTCAGCCAGGCCGCGCTTCGTGACAGAGAGCCGACCGAGGCGGTCACCTTCGAACGGGTCGGCACCCGCGAGGTAGATGGCGAGGTCTGCATCGGCGGCGTCGAGAGCGGTCTGTAGTCCCCGTTCGAGGGTGGTCAAGAACTCGGTGTCGGCCGTGCCGTCTGGAAGCGGTGCGTCGATGTCGCTCTCCTCTTTATGGAAAGGAAAATTCTTGGCGCCGTGGATCGAGAACGTGAACACCGACCCGTCCCCACGCAGTATCTCCGCTGTCCCGTTGCCCTGGTGCACGTCGGTGTCGACGACGACCACCCGCTCAGCGAGTCCCGCTGCCTGGACGGCCCTTGCGGCGATGGCTGAGTCGTTGAAGACGCAGTATCCTTCTCCCCTGTCAGAGAAGGCGTGGTGCGTCCCTCCCGCGAGGTTCGCGGCGAATCCTTCCTCCAGGGCGGCGAGGCACGCGCCCAGAGTGGCGCCCGAGGCGCGGCGGGAGCGCTTCACCATCCTCTCCGACCACGGGAAGCCGATGCGCCTGACTTCCTTGTCCGTAAGGTTCCCCGAGACGACACGCTTCAGGTAATCCGGGGTGTGGGCGCGTAGGATCTCCTCGTCCGTGACTGCGTGCGGCGTCCTGAGCTCCCCGGGACCGCAGATACCGTTCGCGGAGACGCGCTCGCGCAACATCGAGTACTTGGCCATCGGGAAACGGTGCCCCTCGGGCAGGGGCAGCACGAAGTGGTCGCTGTAGAAGACCTTCACGTTGTCTGGCGTCCATCCTCCATGGTGCTAATGTAGTACATGCGGCGGGAACAAACAGGAAGAGCTTTCATAAAACCTTGCTGGCCCTTATGGTAGCATCGCAGCTTCGAGGGTAGATGGATATTTCGGCGCAACAGCGGCTCTTCGCGGAGACCCCCGGCAGCATAGAGCCGCCGGAAGAGGGCCTCTACCTCGGAACCTCCGGCTGGTCGTACTCGGACTGGGAGGGGACCCTCTATCCCGCAGCGCTTCCTTCCGGATCGAGGCTCGCCGAGTACGTGAAGCGGTATGCGACCGTGGAGATAGACTCTACCTTCTACGGCACCCCGCGCCGCTCCACCGTTCAGAACTGGCGCGAGGTCGCGCCAGAAGGTTTCTTGTTCGCCGCCAAATTTCCGCAGGAGGTCACGCACGAAAAGAACCTGGTCGGCGCCGGAGCCGACGCCGAAAGTTTTGTACGCACGATGGCCGAACTCGGCGACAGGCTGGGACCGCTCCTGCTCCAGCTCCCGCCGTCCTTCGCCGTCGAGGGGATGGGCGTCCTCGAAGATTTCCTGAAGGGGCTGCCCGAGGGTTTCCGCTATGCCGTGGAGGTGAGGCACAGGAGCTGGCTGGGCTCCGACCTCCCCGAGATGCTTCGAGAGCGCGGCGTCGCCCTGACGCTCATCGACTATCCGAGGATGCCCAGAGTGGAGGAGGCCACGGCCGACTTCGTCTACATCCGCTGGCTCGGCGACCGGAGGGAATTCCCCGCTGGGCACACGCGTCTCAAGAAGGAGCGCGACGATGACCTCGGGTGGTGGGCTGATCTGGTGGGGCACTTTCTGGAGGAAGGCAGAACCGTTTTCGCCTACGCCAACAACCATTACCAGAACCACTCGCCATCGACGCTTGCGCGGTTCCTGGAGATACGGCGCGGAGAGAGATAATGGTAACTCCGATCATATTCAGCACAGGCTCTCTGTATCCGTTCGGCCTCGAAAGGGTGTACGCCTGGGCCTCAGAGACTGGTTTCGACGGGGTCGAGATCATGATGGACGAGCGCTGGGATACCCATCAGGCAGACTATCTCAGGCACCTTGCCGAGCATCACGGCATTCCGGTCCTCGCGCTCCATACCCCGCTCTATCGCGGTGCGTGGGGTCTTGGACCGGAAGAGACGCTGGTGCGGGTCGCGAGGCTGGCGGCAAGAATTCGGGTCCCCGTGGTGGTGGCGCACCCGCCCCCGCCGGACAGGCCGTTGGAGCGCTGGAAGGCAGGACCACTGCGCGAGGCGCGGGAGTGCGGCGTCATCGTGGCCGTCGAGAACATGCCACGTAGCAGAGCGGGGGGCATGTTCAGCGTGAAGCGCCGGAGTTGCTACCTTCCCGAGCACCTAGCGGACGTCGGCGAGGTCACGTTCGATACCAGCCACGCCGGGGCGAGCAAGGTGGATCTGCTCCGGGCCCACTCGGTCTTAGCAACGCAACTCCGTCATGTCCACCTCTCGGACTCCAACCTCGAAGCAGGCCGCGACGAGCACCGCGTCCCCGGCAAGGGGCGTCTGCCCCTCAAGCCCTTTCTGGCCGCCCTCGGGGCGAGCGGGTATCCCGGCGCCGTGAGCCTGGAGCTAAAGCCCTGGCCTCTAGGTACCCCTGACCCGAAGACGATCCTAGGGCGGATGCGCGTGGCGTTGGAGTTCACACGTGAGGGCCTCGACGCGTCTTAGAGCATTTCAGCTGGTCAGCCAGTCAGCATGTCGGGTTGTTGGTGACCGACGGGCTTACTGCGGGCGGGGCCTTTCTCCCGGGGGCGGCACCGGTGCGGGCGGGTGATAAGCTCTCCGGGAACGTTTTCGGGAAGGAGCGGTAGGTGCGAGACGAGCAGAGCGAAAAACTGGCGCGGGTATTGGTCGACTACTCTATCGAGGCGGGGGAGGGGGATCAGGTCCTCGTCTCCGGCGAGGTCGGCGCCGAACCGTTGATGCGGGAGCTGTACACGCGGCTGCTGCAGGCCGGTGCGATCCCCATAATGCAGATTGGCCTGCCCGGGATGCAGGAGCTTTTCTTCGAGCACGCGCGGGATGTTCACTTTGGGGAGATCCCTTCGGTAACGCGCGCGGTCTACGAGGGCACGGATGCCCAGATCAGCATCCACTCGCCGAGCAATACGCGCTCGCTCGCGAACGTCGACCCAACAAAGCAACAGCAGCTCCAGAAACGCAACAAACCGCTTGGCGACATGGTGCTGGCGAAGGATCGTTGGGTGGTGACGCTCTTTCCGACGGATGCGCTGGCGCAGGAGGCGGGCATGGGACTCTCGGAGTACGAGAATTTCGTGTTCGAGGCGATGGGACTGAACGACGAAGACCCCGTACGCTACTGGAGCGAGAAGTCCGCCGAGCAAGACCGGCTTAAAGAGAGGCTCGAGGAGGCGCGCGAGATCCGTATTCTCGGGCCCGAGACGGACCTGGCGCTCTCCGTCGAGGGGCGTACGTTCATCAACTCGGCGGGAAGGCGCAACATGCCTTGCGGGGAGGTTTTCACCGGCCCTATCGAGGACTCGGCGAACGGGACTGTCTTTTTCGGCGTACCCGCCGCGATAGCGGGACGGGAGGTCTCGGGGGCGAGGCTCCGTTTCGAGGACGGCAAGGTCGTCGAGGCGAGCGCTGAGAGGGGCGAGGAATTCCTGATGAGCCTGCTCGACGCCGACGCGGGGGCGAGGTATCTCGGGGAACTGGGTATCGGAACCAACTACAGCATCAGGCAGGCCAGCGCGAACGTCCTCTTCGACGAGAAGCTCGGTGGTACGGTCCACCTCGCCATAGGCCGCTCTTATGCGGAGACCGGCGGCAAGAACGAGTCGAGCGTGCACACGGACCTCGTCTGCGACCTGCGCGATGGCGGCGAACTCTACGCGGACGGCGAGTTGATCCAGCATAACGGCCGCTTCCTCGAGTTCGACCTTACGGGGGCGTCCGATGCGCGGTGAGACGATGTTGCGGGTCGCAAACGTGCGCGACGAGGCCGCGATGGAGAGCGTCAGGGACGTGCTCGACCGCCTCGACGTAGCCTACGAGCACGTACGCTCCGAACCCGACGACGACCGCTTCCCCCAGACGGCGTACTTCTACGTCCCTGACGACTCCGCCGAAGAGGTGGAACGGTCGCTCGTGAGCCTCTCGCAGGAACACGGTTTCGACACAGAAGTGCTTTAGAAGCACGCCGCCTTCGGCAGCTTATCAGCACGGCGCTGCAAGCGCCGTGTCACCTTGCGTCGAGCTTTCGGCGGCTCTTCAGCATTCCAGCAAGTCAGGAGGTCATACCGGATCCGTCTGGGAGGGCGCGCTTTCCGACCACGGCCGCGCTCCGAATCCTTCTCCTCTGTCATGCCCGCGAAAGCGGGTATCCACGGAATGCGCGAGACTCAAGGCCCGCGCGCTGTGACGGTGCCATTCACCGGGACCTGGCATCAGCCGGTAAGCGTTTCAGGATTCCTGGTCAATATTTAGCCGGCTACCTATTTGAGGGAGACCTGTTTGAAGTCGGTTGGGGTCGAAGTCTTCTGCGGCGTTTTGGAGAAGTTTACTTTGACTGGTCGTGGCCCGGTTTATACTCATACGCCGAGCGGTTATGGAGAGGTGTTTGACATGGCGAGGTCCTGCGGCGAATTGCTGGGACTGATTACGTGCGATAGGAGGTTTCCGAGCATCGGGCGCGCGCCGGGAATTCTGGAATGTGGGCGACTGACGTTCTATGGTTCCCACGTTTTGGGGAGTTGGCTGGGCTCGCGTTCGGGCCAGGAGGGAGCGCTAGGGTGCGATACGATGCGGTTTTCCTCGACATCGATGGGACGCTTTTGTGGGTGGATCTGGACATAGAAGGGTACATCGAGGATCTGTCGCCTTACTCGGGCAACGGCGATCTCACCACCGAGAGCGTCACGGGTCCGGTGTGGGGCAGCCTGCGGCGCCACATCGCGGAGAACATCGGGTACCGGACCGAGGAAGACCTGGAGGGTTTCAAGCGGCGCAACGCGCGGATGACCGCCACGGAGATCGGTATCGAGGCACCGATCGAGGTCCTCGCCGAGGTGGCGCGGCGTAGGATCTCCTTCAACCCCTACCCCGAGTCGGAGGCCGTGTTGCGGCGGCTGCAGGAGATGGGAATGAGGATTTATGCGGTCTCCAACTGGGACATCGAGCTCGTCAAGGTGCTCGAAGACCTCGGCTGGAGCGGGTACTTCGACGGTGTGATCGCCTCCGCGGTCGTCGGGGTCGAGAAGCCGGAAGGCGGAATCTTCGAGGAGGCGCTGCGCTTCGGCAACATCTCCCGTGACAGGGTGGTACACGTGGGCAATGATCCCATCACCGACATCGAGGGAGCCTCCGAGGCGGGCATAGATTCCGTTCTCGTCGACCGCAGGGGTACGGTAGAGGCACCGCATGCTACGTTCGTACTCCCCGATCTGAACGGTCTGCCCGGGATCGTCGAAGGATAACGGTATGCCGGGGGAACGTGGTGTTGACGGGCCGCGGATCGAATGGGCCGTGCGCGAGATCCTGCTCGCCATCGGCGAGGACCCTGAGCGGGCGGGCCTCACCGAGACCCCGGAGCGCGTCGCCGAAGCCTACGCCCAGGTTTTCTCGGGGCTCCGCGAAGATCCTACACGCAACCTGGAGATCTCCTTCGCGGCGGAGGGGCACGACACCGTCTTGCTCCGGAACGTGCCGCTGGCGAGCATGTGCGAGCACCACCTGCTTCCCTTCGTCGGCAAAGCGCACGTGGGGTACGTGCCGGAGGACCGTGTCGTCGGACTCTCGGAGATCGTGCACCTGGTCGAGGGCTTCGCCCGCAGGCCGCAAATACAGGAACGTCTCACCGCCCGAATCGCCGATGCGCTGTACCGGGACCTGGGTTCCCACGGTTCCTTCGCCGTCATCGAGGCCGAACAACTGTGCATGACCATGAGGGGCGCACAAAAACCCGGCACCGTCACGGTAACATCCGCGATGAGGGGCGTCTTCGACGAGGATCCGGGGCGAAGGGCAGAGGTGATGTCCCTGATCTCGCGCGGCGGGCCGCGGGTTTAGTTTCGCAACGCTCTGCGGTTTATCGG
>DATDKB010000010.1:0-9203 GCA_036520255.1 Rubrobacter sp.
TCTTGCTCTACGCTTTCCGATCGTTCCTACGAAAGCCGCAGTCTCCCTGAAAGGTATCCGACGGCACCCCCACAGCGCAGCCCTCTCCTTCCACGCTAGGAACCGCCTCCGACGGTAACCAGTACTCACAAGACCCCACCCGCGCAAGTGGAAAGGGTCCTTTCAGCCAAAGACAACACCCAGAAGCACGCAAAGCGTACGAATCCCCCGATAACTGCATCTTTATGTGCACTTTGCAGATATCTTCGAAAAGTTTCTAATTTCTCTGTTCCAAAGGCTTTACAAAGTGTGGCGAGCGATGTATCATCCTGTTAGTCGGTTGGTGCGAAACTAAACCGGCACAATTAAAGAGCCCGGGGCGCTACTCCTCCTTTCCCTTTCCCCACCTATCACCCCTAGGTGCGCCCCGGGCTCTTCCCCTTCTTCTTGCACTTCAGTACTTTAGCCCTTCAGCAAGGGCTACGAACAGCGCTTCCTTGTGGCGCCTACGCATCGTTGTCCACGGAAATACGGTCCCCGGATCAGTACCGAGGACCGACCGCAAGCTGAAATGCTGAAGTGCTTTACGACGCCTCTTGCCCCTCCGCCTGGGTCAGGTAGTAAAGCGTGTGCATGAGTTGGGCGGTTGGGTCTATGCGGTGGACGTCTACGTGGTTTGGCACGTGGAGCAGGACGTCTGTGTAGTTGAGGATGACCCTGATGTCTGAGTCGACCATCAGGTCGGCGACCTCTTGGGCTGAGGAGGCGGGGGTGGCGATGATGCCGATGATCTCCTCGGCTTCGGTGACGCTCTTCTTCAATTCGTCTATGTGCTTCACGACGACGTTGCCGACGGTGCGGCCGATCTTCTCCGGGTTGTCGTCGAAGACGTCGTGGATGACGAAACCCCTCTTGGGCAGGATGGTGCTGGCCGCTATGGCGCTGCCGAGGTTGCCCGCGCCGACGAGCGCGATATTGTAGGTCTGCCTGAGCCCCAGGATGTCGCGGACGGCCTCGACGAGGTCGTAAGCCTGGTAGCCGACCCCGCGGGTGCCGGAGAAGCCGATGGCGTTAAGATCCCTGCGTACCTGAACCGGGTTTATGCCGGTGAAGTCGCCTAGCTCTTTACTCGAGACCGCGTCCCGACCCTCTTCGATCAGCTGCTGCGTGGTCCTGAGATACTTCGTCAGCCTATTCGTAAGGCCGGGCTGTAGCGTCGTTCGCACCTTGCCTCCTGCTCCTTCTTCGCGGGTCGGTGATTGATGGTGGCATTGTAACAAAATAGGACGTTCTTGCAATAAAGGTGCACTTAACCGACAACAAATCAGTAAGCAAGCCCGGTTACAGCGTGGGGGACGGAATTTACGCGCCGGATGGTCGGCTCATAGCGTGTACCATTAGCGCTCGTCCGTTTCGTGAGGGGAGTCTTGATGGAGTACAGGCGTTTGGGTGGTAGCGGGGTCAAGGTCAGTGAGATCTCACTCGGGAGCTGGCTGACTTTCGGTGGGAGCGTCGCCGAGGAGCAGGCAACGTCCTGCATCAACAGGGCGTATGAGATCGGCATCAACTTCTTCGACACGGCCAACGTGTACATGCGCGGGGCCGCGGAGGAGATCGTGGGCCGGGCGTTGCGAGACTTCGAGCGCGACTCGTACTTTCTGGCGACCAAGGTGTACTTCCCGATGGGCGAGGGGCCGAACGATGGCGGGCTCTCGCGCAAGCACATAACAGAGCAGTGTCACGCGTCGCTGAAGCGGCTCGGCGTCGACTACGTCGACCTCTACCAGTGCCACCGCTACGACGAGAACACGCCCCTGGAGGAGACGCTTCGGGCACTAGACGATCTCGTGAGACAAGGGAAGGTGCTCTACGTCGGCGTCTCCGAGTGGACGGCTGATCAGATCTCCGACGCCCTCAGGATCGCCAAAGAGATGAACCTGGACCGGATAGTCTCTAACCAGCCGCAGTACAACATGATCCAACGCCGCATCGAAAACGAAGTGATACCTCTCTGCGAGCGGAAAGGGATAGGCCAGGTGGTCTTCTCGCCCCTCGCCCAGGGCGTCCTCACCGGCAAGTACCGCTCCGGTGATGCCCCCGAGGAGGGCACCCGCGCGGCCGACCCCGAAAACAACCGCTTTATGCAGCAGCTCATGAACGAGGAGGTTCTTTCGGCCGTGGACGGGCTGCGCTCCGTCGCTTCGGACGCCGGCCTGAGCATGCCGCAGCTCGCGCTCGCGTGGGTGCTGCGCCAGGAGGACGTGAGCAGCGCGATAATCGGCGCATCAAGGCCCGAGCAGGTCGACGACAACGCCGTCGCCTCAGGGATAAAGCTCTCCGAGGACACGAACTCCGAGATAGACCGCATACTGGACGGTGTCACCCGGTTCGACTAAAGGGCCTCACATCGCGCTTACGGTGCTGCCTGCTTGCAGGACGAGGTTAATGCTGTTGGGGTTCTGCAGTACGCAGGGATCTGCTAGCGGGTCGCCGTCGACGACGAGGAGGTCGGCCACGGCGCCGGCCTGGATCTTTCCGACGTTTTCCAGGCCGAGGGCCGCGGCGGCCCCCGAGGTGACGGCGATTATTCCCTGCACGGGGGTCAGGCCGCCGGCGACCATGCGCATGAGCTCGCGTGCGTTCTCGCCCAGAGGATACGAGTCGAAGCCCATCGCGATCCTGACGCCGGCCTCCCTGGCGGCGGTGAGCGTCTTGTAGGCTTCCTCGCGCTGCCTCTTGGCCTGTTCTACTAGGGTGCAGGGGTACTTCTCGGCGTGGTCCTCCGAGACGTCGTGGAAGGTGGAGAGGGTCGGGACAAGGGTCTAGCCACGCTCTGCCATAAGGTCGAGTAGCTCCGGGGTGCGGTGGAGGGAGAGTCCGTGCTCGATGGTGTCCACCCCTTCCTCGACGCTGATGCTGTTGCCGCCCGAGCCCTCGGCGTGGGCAGCGACGCGCTTCCCGAGCCGGTGCGCCTCCTCGACGACCGTGCGGACCTCTTCGCGGGCTAGTTGGGCCGGTTCGGGGTCTTCCAGCACGACGCTGCGGGCGCCCGTGGCCATGATCTTCACGAAGTCCGCTCCCATCGCCAGTTGCTCCCGCGTCGCTTTGCGGACTTCGTCAGCCCCGTCGGCGGGTCGGTACATCGTGGTGAAGATGCGACAACCTGGGCTCGTAGCCGAGATGATTCGGGCGCAGGTGAGGATACGCGGTCCGGGGCCGAGGTCGAGCCGGATCGCCTGCCTGAGGTGCAGCGCGTGGTCGTCCATGCTGCCTACGTCCCGCACCGTAAGGATACCCATCCTGACCAGGTTCCTGGCGGAGTTGGCGAGCTCGAAGTAGTGCACAGCGTCCGCGCGTGGCTCTTCCCCGCGCAGGAGCGTGGGCAGCGCCTCGTAGGAAGAGAGATGAACGTGCGCGTCCACGAGCGCCGGCATCAACGTCTTGCCGGAGAGGTCGATCGTTCCGAGGCCCGGTCCCGGCGCCGCGCTTGCCTCCGGCGAGACCTCGGCCACGCGTCCTCCGGCTAACCGGACCGTCGCACGGTCGATCGCTCCGCCAAGCCCATCCAGAACGCGAGCGTTGGTCAATAACAGTTCGTCCATCCGGTCCCCCTAGAAACTCGTCGTGCCCTCATACAGGCCTTCCCATTCTACGGATAGCACCGCGCCCCGTTCACGTGCAGCCGATCACCCCGTTCAGGAACCTTCCAAAAGTACGTCACCTGGTGTAGCATGGTGGGCGTGGAGCGCGATCACATAACGTTTACCCTGAACTCCTTTACCGGACGGCTCCCTCGACCGTCCCTGCCCCGACCGTCCCACTAAGGGGTCGCGCTCGGGGCATCCGCGTTTCTTGAGGTTTCTGTACAGACCTCTTGCGCGGAAAAGTCTCCACTCAAGAATGCTCAACAGAGATCGAGGGAAAATCATGCTGGCCTTTACCGCGAGAGAAGACAACGAAGTAGACAATGCTTACATCCGGGACAGGCCAAGGGCCGTGACGGAGACGAATTCGGCCTTCCGCGTCCGCCGGATGACCGACGTGGACCTCGACCGCATCCTGGAGTTGAGGAGCGTCGTCAGGTGGTCGGCCGACCCCAGGGCTTTCGACCTGCTGCGGGGCTTGCGCGACGCCCGCTGGGCCGTTGCGGAGACTTCGGAGGGCGCCCTGGCCGGCATGGTCGGCGCCGTGCCGCTTGGACACGTCGGCATTATCTGCCATCTCGCCGTGCATGACGGGCACAGGGGCTTCGGGCTCGGCGCCCTGCTCTCCTCCTGGGCCGTGGCCTACCTGAAGTGCCGCGGCGCAAAGACCGTCAGTCTCTACTCGACAGCGAAGGCTGAGGGACTCTACCGCTCTCTCGGTTTCCGTGAGATCGCGCCTCGTACGGTGTACCGATTGGAGGAGGGGAGCCGGCCGCCCCGCGTGCCCGAGCGGGTAGATGGTCACGGGGTAGAGACGCTCACGTTCGGGGACCTGCCCGAGCTCTACGGCGTCGACTGCTGGAGCTACGGGGCCGACCGTTCGGCCCTGATCCTGGCCACCCTCAAGCTCCATCCCGGACAGGGTCTCGTCGCCCGTGACGCGACGGGAAGGATGAAAGGGTACCTGATACGGAGTTCCATTGGCCGGGCGACCCGTATCGGTCCCTTCCTGGCCTCCACCCCCGACGTGGCACGACTCCTGCTCGCCCGCGCCCTCCAGGCGACCGGCCGCGCACCAGCCCAGGTCACGGCTCCAGGCCCGACCGACCGCCACGCCCACTCCCTCTTGCAAGAGTTCGGCTTCGAGGGAACGCAGGACCGGATGTGGATGGGGCTGGGAGAGAAGGCTACCTGCCAGGCCGGGCTTGTCCAATACGGCACTACAGCGTATCTGGCGACTTAGCTGTCAGCAAGTCAGCACTTCAGCTAGTCAGGGATCGAGGAGAGCACCCATGCGTATGAGTATGTTGTTCGGACGGACGTTGCGCGAGGCACCTTCGGGGGTGGAGGTCGAAGGCCACAAGCTGTTGCTCAGGGCCGGGTTCGTCCGGCAGTTGTCGGCCGGGGTCTTTTCTTATCTGCCGTTGGCCAAGCGGTCTATTGGGAAGATCGAGGACATTTTGCGGGAGGAGATGGAGGCGGTTGGTGGCCAGGAGGTTTCGATGCCTGTGGTGCAGCCCGCCGATGTATGGAAGAGGTCGGGCAGGTACAGATCGACGGGGCGGGAGCTGATCAGGCTTCGTGACCGGAGAGATCGGGAGATGGTCCTGGCGATGACGCACGAGGAGATCGTCGCCGGGCTTGCAGAGGGCGAGGTTGACTCTTACCAGAGGTTACCCAGGCTCGTGTACCAGATCCAGACCAAGTTCCGCGACGACCCGCGTCCCCGGGCGGGCCTGATCCGGGCCCGCGAGTTCACCATGAAGGACGCCTACAGTCTGGACAGGGACGAAGAGGGCCTGGACAGGCAGTATCGTACTCTGTATGAAACGTATTTCAGGATCTTCGCCCGGTGCGGATTGCCCACCATCGCCGTGGGCGCCGACGTCGGCATCATGGGCGGGAGCCTGTCCCACGAGTTTATGTATCTGTCCCCGATCGGGGAGGACACCATCCGCATCTGCGACTGCTGCGGATACAAAGCAAACCGCCAGGTGGCGAGGTTCCGTAAGCCGATTCCCGAGACCGAAGAGCAGCGTCCCATCGAGAAGATCTCCACGCCGGGCACGGACACCATCGAGGCGCTGGCAAGATCTCTTCGGATCCCGAAGCCTCGGACGGCCAAGGCGGTCTTCATGGTCGCTACGATCGAAGGCTCCGAGCGGTTCGTCTTCGCCGTCGTGCGCGGCGACATGGAGCTGAACGAGACCAAACTTGCGAACGCGGTCGGGGCGAGCGAGCTTAGGCCCGCGCTACACGAGGAGATCAGGGCCGTCGGCGCCGAACCGGGGTTCGGCTCCCCGCTCGGCGTCGATGGGGCTCTCGTGGTCGCCGACGACGCGATACCCTCATCCCCCAACCTCGTTGCCGGCGCCAACGAAGAGGGTTTCCACTTCGCCAACGTCAACTACGGCAGGGACTACGAGGCGGATGTGGTGGCCGACCTAACCTTGGCTGAGGACGGCTCGCCCTGCCCCGAGTGCGGCAGCGCCATGCGCGCCGGGCGGGGCGTTGAGGTCGGGAACATCTTCAAGCTGGGTACGCGCTACAGCGAGGCCCTCGGCGTGAGCTTTCTGGACCGCGACGGGAAACACAAGCCCGTAGTGATGGGATCTTACGGGATCGGGGTCGGGAGGCTCCTGGCCTGCATCGCCGAGGAGCACCATGACGAGGACGGCCTCGTCTGGCCCGTCTCCGTCGCGCCTTATCATGTCCACCTCCTCGCGGCCGAGGTGGGGGAGAAGGCAGAAGGACTCTACGAGGGGCTCCGTTCCGTGGGCATCGAGGTGTTGTACGATGATCGGGGCGAGAGCCTGGGGACGCGGTTCAAGGATGCTGACCTGATCGGCATCCCCCTACGACTGACCCTGACGCCCCGTTCCCTGCGAAGGGGAGGAGTCGAAGTCAAAGTTCGCGGCGACACGGAGAGCCAGATCTTCTCTATTGACGAGGTAGTCGAGGTTGTCCAGAGTAAGATAGCCGACCTGCAGAGAAGGCTCGAAAGCGACAAGGGCACGTAGAGCATGGCGCGTTCCGAGTTCCTCCGCGAGTACCGTGAGTCCGACACGTGGGAGGTCTCTCGCTGGCCCACTTCGATGGAGGAGGTACGCCTGTGGGCGGGCAGCGACCCCGGTTGGCCGGTCGACGTATCGGTGTTCGGCCGCTGGCACGTTGACCCCGACGTGCAGCCTTACATAATGTGCGATGGTGAGATGCCGGTCGCCTACGGCGAGGTGTGGATCGACGAGCCTGAACAGGAAGTCGAGCTGGCGCGCATCATCGTAAGTCAAGACTACAGGGGGCGGGGTGTAGGTCGCCGGCTCGTGCGCCAACTCCTGGAACAGGCGACCTTATCCGGCCTCCCCGAAGCTTTCGTCCGCGTGGTCCCCGAAAACGGGACGGCCCTCGCCTGTTATCGCGGCGCGGGGTTCTCGCCGGTATCCGAACCCGAGCGCGAGGAGTTCAACCGCGGGCAGCCGGTCGACTACGTCTGGATGCACTACCCTCTGGGTTGAAGCTGCCGGTATTACGTTGGATGATGGGGACGCGTTCGGAGCTGGTTCGCGAGATGGAAGGTACAGAGGAGATACGCTTTGCGCGACGTTGAGAACGTAGTTTTGAGCGGCCTGAACGTCTACCCGATTAAATCATGCGCCGGCATCTCGCTGGACAGCGCCGAGTTGAGCGCGACGGGCCTTCGCCACGACCGCCGCTGGATGCTCGTA
The DNA here is from genome assembly GCA_036520255.1 of Rubrobacter sp. Classification (GTDB taxonomy): domain Bacteria; phylum Actinomycetota; class Rubrobacteria; order Rubrobacterales; family Rubrobacteraceae; genus Rubrobacter_D. The sequence goes on from DATDKB010000010.1 coordinate 7,349, forward strand.
GACGAGACCGGCGAGTTTATGTCGCAGCGCGCCCACCCGAGGATGGCCCTGATCTCCACCCACCTCTCTGACGAGCACCTGACCGTCGGCGCGTCCGCCATGCCCAACCTGCAAGTGCCGCTTCAACCAACGAACGAGGACCTGATGGATGTGAGCGTCTTGGGCGACGCGAACAAGGGTGCGCCCGTGGGCGAGGAAGCCGACCGCTGGTTCGGCGAGTTCCTGCAGCTCCCGTGCCGCCTGGTCGGCAAGCCAGACGATGAACCTCGGCCGGTTGATTCGATCTATGCGGAGGACGGGGATCAGGTCGGCTTCGCCGACGGTTTCGCTTTCCTTCTGATCTCCGAGGCTTCCCTCGACGACCTGAATAGCAGGCTGGACTATCCTCTACCGATGAACCGATTCAGGCCCAACTTCGTCGTCACGGGCTGCGACCCTTACGCCGAGGACGATTGGAGCCAGGTCCGGATCGGAGGCATCCCATTCCGCGTCGCCGAAGCTTGCCCGCGCTGCGCCATAACGACGACAGATCAAGAAACTGGAGCCCGCGGCAAAGAGCCACTACGCACCCTCGCGACCTACCGCAAATCCGACGGAGAGGTCTTTTTCGGACGCAACCTCATCCATGACGCGCTGGGAACCGTCCGGGTCGGGGATACCGTCGATACCACACCACGCTGACGGAGCGATCATCGGCTGGCGTTCAGCCGTCAGCTCTCGTAATACGTCGTTCCCGCGAAAGCGGGAACCCACGATGAGCCAGGAAGCATGTGGGCGATGACCAACTCCGGAGTTCCTATCTCGTGGCCGATTTTCGGGCGTCCTCAATCGTAAAACCAGAGATGACTGCGGCGAGAAGGTTCGGCTCGACGTTGCCGCCGCTAATCACGGCGACCGTGACGCGAGAGTCGGGAAGTTCTTCCCTGTGAAAGAGGTGGGCCGCGAACGTTACGGCCCCGCTCGGCTCCGCGACGAGCCGCACCCGGAGCGCCAGGCGGCGCATAGCCTCGAGGATCTCCTCTTCTGTCACGGTGACGATGTCATCGACGAAGGCGCAGATGTGCTCGAAGGGAGCCTGGCCGAGTTTCTGCACGCGCAGGCCGTCGGCGACCGTGCGGGCGACCTGTTCCGCCGGGAATTCGACTAGTTTTCCGCTCTTCAGGCTGGTCTTGGCGTCGGCGGCAAGCTCCGGCTCCACCCCGATCACACGCACATCGGAACGGACCAGTTTGATGGCCGCCGAAACCCCACCGATAAGCCCGCCGCCGCTGACGGGCACGAGCACGCTCTCCACGTCCGGTAGATCCTCCAGGATCTCCGCCCCGAGGGTGCCCTGGCCTGCCATGAGGACCTCGTCGTCATAAGGCGGCACGGGAACGTAGCCGTGCTCCGCCGCAAGCTCCTCCGCCCTGCGAAACCGCTCGGCGCTATCAGGACCCACAAGTACGACCTCGGCCCCCAGAGCGCTCGTGGCGTCGAGCTTTACCTTCGGTGCGCCACGCGGCATGACGATGACGGCCCGCGTGTCGAGGACGCCGGCCGCGTAGGCAACGGCCTGCGCGTGGTTGCCGCTGGAGTGGGCGACGACCCCGCGCTCGCGCTCGTCTGGGGAGAGCGAGGAGATCTTGTTGTATGCACCGCGCAGTTTGAAGGCGCCGGTCGGCTGCAAGCTCTCCGGCTTGAAGTACAGCGTCCTGCCCTCCTCGCCGCCGGAACAGGGCACGAGGTGCGTTCGGAGCGCCACCCCCCGCAGACGTCTCCGCGCAGCCGCTATGTGCTCGAGCCGTATCGTAATTCGCCCCCCCTTTACCGAAGCGCGTGCCCGACAGGTACTCTGGCATCGTAACAGGAGCGC
>DATDKB010000011.1:0-6603 GCA_036520255.1 Rubrobacter sp.
CCCCTAACTGAGAGGGGGACACGTTCGCCGCGCGCAAGACAATCGTGCCGTTCGTCCTCCCCACGGTCTTTGAGATCGCCGCCCAGAAGGTCTCTGCCTCTAATACTGAATCCGGCTGTGTACATCCGAGCATGGACGAGAGTATAGATTCACAGAGGTTGGATCCCTCGCGGTTGGAGGTCTCTATCGTAAGGCTACCGATCCGGTGTTGCGCACTCACGTGCTGAGGGTCTGGCGTATCTTTCTTGGGGATTCGCTCGGCGAGGTGGCGAGGACGGTGGGCTACTCGCAGGAGTGGCGACGGAAATTGCACGGCGCTACGGGGCCGAAGGGGTCGAAGGGCTCGGTGATCGCCGGCACCAAAATCCCGGTGCCAAACTGAGAGCCTTGCTCGACGGGGGGCAAGCGCAGCTTCGGGAGCCTCTCGTGCAAGAAGCACCGCCAGGCGGGGGGAGGTGGAGCCGTCCGAAAGTAGCGCGCTGTATTGAGCGGAGGACCGGAGCGCGAAAGGCCCATGCCCAGTGGAGTTGGGAATACCTGACGAAGGTGGGTATGAGTCCGCAGCTTCCCAGGCCCTCCAACGCCCGGGCCGACGCCTCCGAGCGGGAGGCTTTCAAAAAAGGCTCCCCGAGCAGCTCAAAAAGATCGAGAGAGCTCATCCGGGGGCTAAGGTCGAGCTTTGGGCCGAGGACGAGGCTCGCTTGGGCCTCAAGCCGGTGATCAGGCGGGTATGGGCTGCGGTGGGAAAGCGACGCTTCTTCGAAAACCTACCCTCGGGGATGCTTGCCGACCACTAGTGCGAACGGATTGCGGGTCGCCCGACCGAAACGGGCCATCGGCACTCGCGCGGCACCGCGACCAATTCGTAAGGGAACTCCGCTTCCGTAACGAGCCTTGTCCCGAAGGCTCAAACGTTTCTGGCCACCGGCAGGCCCGCGGATGTTAAGGGCGTATTGTTCGCGGGCTCGATGACGATGGCCCCGGCGTGGCCAAGCCCCAGTAGTGGAACGTGCTCGGGTTGTTGGCGAGTTAGGCATGTTCGAGCCAGTGTCCGAGCTGACTAGTCCTGGATGGAAGTACCAGAATCATCGGACTCCGGCGGTGGCAGGTTAGATGTGTCGCCGCGCAGAAGGAGGTAGAGGCCGGCGAGGACGACGAGGCCGCCGAGCAGGGTCGCCAATCCCGGTCTTTCTGAAAGGATCAGCCAGGCTAGAAGGGCGGCGATCACCGGCTCGGCGAGGATGGCTCCAGAGACGATCGAAGCCCGAACGTATTCGAGCGCCCAATTAAGGACGGTGTGGCCCAAAAGCTGCGGCCCCAGCGTTACGACGAAAAGCCAGAACCACGTCGTCGCCGAATATCCCCAGAGCTGCACGCCCGAGAGGAGGGCGACCGGCAACAAGGCGAGAGCGGCGGCGGAGTAGCCGACGATCGAGTAGGGAAGTGCGCCCACGCCCCCCGTGCGCAGGGAACGTCCGATCAGGACGTAGACCGCCATCGCGACGGCCCCCGCGAGGGCTAGGACGTTGCCCAAGAGCGCCGCCGTGTCCGAGCCAGGTCCCCCGCCCGCGATCGCAGCCGTCCCCGCGATCGCGAGCACTATGCCCACGAAGGACACGACGGAAGTACGCTCACCGAAAAGCAGGTAGGCGGCGACGCCAACGAAGACCGGGGTCGTGCTCACCAGGACGACGCTAGCCGCTACGCTCGTGTAATCGAGCGACGCGATCCAGGTTCCGAAGTGCGCCCCCAACGCTATTCCCGCTACGGCGCCGGTCCCGAGGTCTCGCCCTTTAGGGATCTTCTCCCGTCGTAACGCGGCCAGCGGCAAGAGCGCTAGGACTCCCAGAGCGCACCGCCAGAAGGCTATCCCCAAGGCCGGCGCATCGGCCAGACGAATGAAGATCGCCGCCGCGCCGACCGCGAGAACTCCTACTAGCACGGCCGGGAGCGCGATCCGGTCTTGCGTGCTCTCCGGCGCCGGGGTTCGCCCCGTCATCGCACGGGTTGTGGAGATGCTAGTTGGCTACACGACTTGCGGTGACAGCCTAGCCGTGTAGCACCTGCACGAGCTCCCTCACGGTGTCGGCGCTGCTGTTGAGGTCGGCGAGCTCGCCTTCCCGGAGATCCAGCTCCACTATCTCCTCGATGCCTGAAACGCCGAGCTTGACGGGAACGCCGACGAAGAGGTCTTCCAATCCGTACTCGCCCTGCAGGTGGGCGGCGCACGGTAGCACGCGCTTCTGATCGAGCAGGATGGCGTCAACCATCTCCACCGCGGCCGCCGACGGCGCGTAGAAGGCGCTACCGCTCTGCAGGAAACCCACGATCTCAGCCCCACCGTTGCGAGTGCGGTCCACGATGGCCTCGACGCGGTCTTCGGGCAGGAGCTCCGTGATGGCCACGCCTCCGACCGTCGCCATGCTCGGCAGCGGGACCATGGTGTCCCCGTGGCCGCCGAGGACGAGCGCGAAGACGTCGCGCACCGAGACCCCGAGTTCCTGGGCGATGAACGTGCGGTAGCGGGCGGTGTCCAGGATGCCCGCCATGCCGACGACGCGTTCTCGGGGGAAGCCGCTCGTCTCCAGCGCCACATGGCACATCGCGTCCAGCGGGTTGGCTACTATCACCAGGATTGCGTCAGGCGAGTGCTTGACGACCTCCTCGGTCACGCTCCCCACGATGTTCTGGTTGGTCTTGAGGAGATCGTCCCGGCTCATCCCGGGCTTGCGCGGGCTGCCGCTCGTAATGACGACTACGTCGGAGCCGGCCGTGTCCTCGTAACCGTTGGTGCCCTCAACGTTCGAGTCGAATCCGAGGATCGGGCCACTCTGCAGGATGTCAAGCGCCTTGCCCTGGGGTAACCCCTCCACTATATCCACGAGTACCACGTCGGCGTAGTTGCGCTCGGCGAGCCTCTGGGCCGTCGTACCTCCGACGTTGCCAGCCCCAACGACCGTGACCTTGCTCTTCGTCATCTCGTTCCCTCCCATGTTCGACGTATCTATGTGCGCATGATAAGTGAATTCTGCCGAGCGTGCCGCGCCTGAGCCGGATAAAATTGGGTCGAAAGACGAGATTTCGAGGGAGTTTGTTTGGACGTAACACTGGCCATCGAGACGCGCCAGAGCGTGGGACGCGTAAAGCAGGACCCTGTGCCGAGGGACCTCATCGAGCGCGTTCTGGAGAGCGCCGTGCACGCCCCGAACCATAAAATGACCGAGCCGTGGCGCTTCCACGTCTTTAACGGCAAGGGGCGTGGAGAGCTGGCGCGGGCTAGGGCAGAGACCGCGCGGCTTTCGGCCGAGGCCGAGGGAGAGCACGAAGAGATGATGGCCGGCAGGATCAGCCGCGAGCGCAAAAAGGCTTTCAGGGCGCCGGTCGTTATCGCGGTGATCTCCGTCTCCGGCCGTGACGAGGTCGAGACGCTGGAGAACTACGCGGCCTGTGCAGCGGCCGTCCAGAACATGCAACTGATGGCCCACTCCCTCAGCCTCGCGAGCATCTGGCGTACCGGCCCCGTCGCATACCACGAGCACATGCGCCGCTTTTTCGGCCTCGAAGAAGGCGACAGCATAGTCGCCTACCTCTACCTCGGATACCCCGACATGGGCGAGCGCCCACGCAGGCGCAGCCCTGCAGCCGAGAGGACCGTCTGGCATGAGGCCGCCCTGCGGCCCGGAGAGTAGGGAGTAGAGGCAGCGGGGTGGATGTCCCGGCCACAGCCGCGCGGTGCCACTACTATACTCATTCCCGCCCCCACACCCGTAATTCGCGCGGATGCGGGAATCCGCGATCAGCACCAACACAAAGGCTTGTGCGCGGCGGCGTTGCAATTTATCCGGTCCCGTTATGAAGCGTGCCGCAACCGGTGGGCGGTTCTTGCGTACCCACATTTAGTCAACCTAGCGAGGAGTGAGCGTGAAGACGTTGCTAAGGCGAGCCCTTATAATCGCCGCGCCGATTGTGTGGCGAAAGATCAGGAACCGCAGGCGCGCAAGCTAACCCTGGTCGTATGATTTGTGGTGAGTAGAGTCACCTGCCCCTACTCACTGCTCCCCATCGAAACAGCTTCGAAGCCGTCCCCCTTGCTGCGGACCTTGACGAGGGAGTCCTGTGGTTCGTGGTAGAGGATGACAAGAGCGTCACGGTCCTCGGCCTCTGAGAGGACTTCGATGCGGTTCTTGCGGGCGGCCTCTGGGTCGGTGTCGACGCCGGCTATCAGGTTGGGGTCTAGCCAGATCTTGGCGGGAGCGAGGTCTGCCGTGTAGAGCGCGGCGTCTACGCCTTCGCCGATCCAGACGATCTGATGCCCCGCTGAATGCCCCGGTCGCACTTCGACCCTGATGTCCGACAAAACGTCTCCGTCACCGTCGAGTAGCTCGCACCAGCCTTCTTCGACGCCTTTCTCGACGGCGGGGACCGCCGCCCTCCGCCCGTCCTTCTCCGGCATCTGCCGCGCCTCCTCGAGCGCCGCCTCCTGCACGTAGACCGTGGCGTTCGGGAAGCTCGGAGGGTTGAGCGCCCAGCCGACGTGATCGGGGTCGAGGTGCGAGAGGATTATGCGTGTCACGTCTTCCGGGGCAAAGCCCGCTTCATCTAGATGGTCGAGAAGGTTCTCGTCCCTTCTGAGCTCGTAGCGGCCTTCGAGCATCTCCGGTAGCTCGGGGCCGAACCCGGCGTCGATGAGCACGAGGTCCTCGCCGGCCTCGACGAAGATCGGGTGCATGGCGCCCTTGATGCTCGCCTTGCGCGAGCCGCCGAAGAGGTTCCCCGCATCCGTTACGAACATCCCGTCGTCCAGTATGTGAACCCGCATCTGTCCTATGTCGAAGCGCGTCTCCGTAGCCAAGTCGTATAGCCCTCCTCTGATCGCAAACCCGTATGATAGCGGGCCGAGAAGCCCTGCGCTGTGTTTCCGGGCGGGGAACAGGCGGTCCGGACGGCTACCCGAATGCGGTGGTCCTTACGATCGGACTCGCTGGGTGACGCTAGCCTTCAAGGCTCGTGTGAGCGCACGGGGATGTTTGAGTAGGCTGTAGACGGGGGTGTCGCCCGTGAACGCCGCTATCAGCGTCCGGCGGGCACCCTGATCCTTCTCGCAGGCCTTGAATAGGGGCTCGATCATCATCAGGTTGGGTACGAGGTTGACGAGCGCGTGGCCCGAGACGTGCGCGCGTGCCCGCCTGCGCCGGAGCTGGTGTTCGTAGCCGGAGAAGACCGAGGAGGAGAAGTCGTCCCTGGCGTGCGCCTCGTGGGCCCAGGAGGCGGCTAGGCGGCCAGACTCCACCGCGTAACCGACACCCTCGCCGCTTATGGGGTGTACCATGCTCCCCGCGTCCCCGACCGCCATCACGCCCTGGCCGTAGCGCTTCGCGCCCCACATGCCCATCTTGAGCGACCAGCTCCTTGGCGGGCCCTCCGGTGTGGCGCCGCGTAGCCAGTCCACCATCTGCGGCTCTTCCAGAAAACGGTCGTAGAAGTCCCTGAGGTTGCGGCCCGTACGCGACAGCGACGAGGTCGAGACGCCGGCCCCGACGTTCGCCGTGCCGTCACCGAGGTAGAAGACCCAACCGTAACCGGCCCCGTGCGAGTTCATATCCTCCGTGATAAAGACGTGCAAGTTCTGCTTGTCGGGTCCTTCCACGTTGCGAAAGTATTGCCTACGGGCGACGGCGTTCTGGTGGGCCTTCATCCCATCTCCGGCGAAGCCACCTATGCCGTCGGCTACCACCACGAGCGGGGTGTCGAAGCGCATCGGGTCACCGCCGTTCGCGGCCTCTATGCCGGTCACCCGGCCGGACGTGGACCTTAGGAGGTCAGTGGCCCTGATCCCGGTACGGAGGTTGGCGCCGGCCGACACCGCGCGCTTAAGAAGTTTCTCGTCGGTCTCCTGGCGTCTGATGACGTAGCCCTGCGGCCCGTGCAGGGTGGGGGGGACATTCTGCCGCAGGAGTGCGGTGTGAGAGTAGATCGAGAAGCCCGTAAACCGACCGTGGTGCGGTTCGTCGAGCCAGTCGGCGAGGCCCATTAGGGCGACCTCCGAGGCGGCGTGCGGCATCAGGCCATCGCCGCAGGTCTTGTCCCTCGGGAACTCCTGCCGGTCGATGAGCAGCGCGTTCAGCCCCGCCTTCGCGGCGTGGTAGCCCGTCGAGGAGCCGCCTGGCCCCGCTCCCACGATAACGAGATCGAACCTCTCGGCCATCGTCCTCCTTTTCGAAGCCCTCGCAACTGTGCCAGAATTATACGTCGGCTACGACGAGGAGGGAATTTGGTCGACCGCAACCGGCCCGCACGCTACGCAGCGGGCGAACGCGCCGCCCTGAAGGCCACGGGGCAACCCGTACGGATACTCGAAGTACGAAGGGGCGAGTTCGTCCCCGACTTCGTCTACAAGGTACGCATCCTCGCGGAGAAGCCCGGGCGACCGTACAATCTTTCGGTGCCGGAACACGATCTGTCAGACCTGTAGCCTCTAAAAACCTTCCCCGGTTGTCACGTTCATGTATGCCACGTCGACGAGCGGGACGCCTGTAGTGAGCGCCTGACGGACACACTGGGCCAGTACCTCGGCGGCGACTCCGGAGTCGGGGAAGTGGCCGT
>DATDKB010000012.1:0-2887 GCA_036520255.1 Rubrobacter sp.
CTGGCTCGGGGGCTGGTGCTGGCAACTCGTCGCAGGCCGGTTGCGGGACAACGGTCACGACGCTTACCCCGTAACCCTCACGGGCCTGGGCGAAAGGGTGCACCTCGCCCGGCCCGAGGTTGACCTGGAAACGCACATAAAGGACGTCGTCAACCTCGTCGAGTTCGAGGAACTACACGACATCGTTCTTCTGGGACACAGCTACGCCGGGCTCGTGGTCACGGGCGCGGCCGATCGAATCCCCGAGCGGATCTCACGTTTGGTGTACCTGGACACCGGACCCATACCCTCGGGTACGGCCTTAATCGATCTCTTCCCGCCCGAAGCCCGCAGGCATATCGAGGGACAGGTCGAAGAGCTGGGCGACGGCTGGCGCTTTCCCATGCCGCTGCCGGAAGAACTGGCCAGCATGGGCAGCCTGGAAGGCCTAGACGACGACCTTCTGAAAGAGCTCCGCTCCCGGGCCGTTCCCCAGCCCTTCGGCACCTACACGCAGCCGTTGCGGTTGGAGAACCCTGTCCGAGAAGAGCTGACCAAGGTCGCCATACTGTGTAGCTTTTCGCTGGATCAGGTCAAGGAGATGATCGCTAGAGACGAACCCGTGTTCCGCGAACTGGTCGGCCCGACCTGGCAGTTCCTCGAACTGCCGACGGGACACTGGCCCATGTTCTCGAGACCCGAGGATCTCGCCAACATGCTCCTCGACTCGCCGATAGAGTAGCCCGAAACGCCAAAGGGGAAACCCGACCGCTTCTCAAGGACATCGGCCTGCCGACGCCGAGCACGGGCGACTGCCGAAGGCATCATGGAAGCCGCCTTCGACCACGGTACTATCCCTACCGCATTGGATTGCCGCGTTTGCGGAAATGACGCAAGAAAGACCCTCCCCAAACCCAAGGTTCGGATGCGGGGCTCTACAGACGTACCAGATGAAGGAAGATACATGGCCGGCTAAGCATCTCGGTGAGGGCCGAAAAGCTGACAAGCGAAGGCCGAAGGGCGTGGCGTGCTGAAAGTGGAGGCCCCAAATGCTGGAACGTATCTACCATGACCGTAGGGAGCTGGGTCAGAGCATAGGTGCCCGGGACAACGCCAAGTCCGTAGTGGACGTGCTCCTCGTGGTCGAGACCCTACCAACGAGGCTCCCTACCTGCCCACGCGAGGGCCAGGAGGACCAGCCAAGCGCTCGAAGCTGGGGGTCGACGCGATCTGCCTGTGGAACAGGAGCTGCACGAGCCCGGCCCTGGCGAAGCTGCGCGCCGAGGGGTGCGAGGTCGCCCAAGAGGACGCCGAGCGGCTCTCGTCGCTCCGCCACGAGCATATGAACCCGTTGGGACGCTACCCGTTCGCGATCGCTTACGAGAGGGCGAGACTAGACCAATGCGCGACCCGTACGCCCCCGAAAGCTGATCGGCCTACATGATTTAGAAACTGCCTCTCCTTGGCGGCTGTCTCCGTTCGAGTAACACTCGGACCCCGGAGCGTGTTGGCGGGCCTGCTTCGCGGGCGTTCTACGTCAGAACGGCTTGCTTGTGCCGCCTGTCGGGCGCACCACGAGGACGGGGCAGTGGGCGTGGCGGACCACGGAATCCGCGACGTTGCCCATAAGGGCGCGTCTCATGCCCCCGAAGCCGCGGCTGCCGATCACGACCATGCCCGCGTCGATGTCTTCGGCGAGGTGGACGATCGCCTCGTCCCTTTGTTCGTCCAGCTTCAGGTGGGCGACGGCTACGGTGCCTCCCGACTCTTCTATCTTCCTGACCTGCTCGTCGAGTATCTCCTGGGCCTCACGGCGGAGATCTTCGCGTCTCGTTTCGGTGTATTCATCGTAGACGGCGGCCGGAAAGGTGCGCCCGACCGCGAGGACGTGAAGCCGCGAGCCGGTGCTATCGGCAAGGTCTACCGCCACCCCAGCCGCGAGATCCGCGTGCGGAGAGCCGTCGGTTGCCAACAAGATGCGCGTCGGAAAAATACTCAACTCACCCTCCTCCCGTAATACCGCAGAGCCCGGTGTCGGTCAACCCCGTCGAAACGCAACATCGGCCACCGGTCAAGGCTGGGAGCGGGCGGTTCGCGAACCGCTCATACATCAAACCGGCTCCTGGCAGGGCTCGATCAGGATCTCGTTTACGGCGACGTGCTCGGGCTGCACGAGTGCGTGCACCACCGACGCCGCCACGTCCTCGGGGTCGAGCACACGCGCCTCCGACGCGCCTCCGTACTCCTCTAGCGCCTCCTCGTCCGTGCTCATCGAGAGGAGGTCCGTGGCCACGTTGCCTGGCTGGACGGTCGTCACCCTCAAACCCGTGCCGGCGGTCTCGAGCCGCAGCCCCTGGGAGAGCGCCTCGACGAAGAACTTGCTCGCCGAGTAGACCGCGAGGCCGGGGAAGACCTTCCGCCCGGCATCAGAAGAGATGGTGACGATGTGCCCACTTCCCCTCTCCAGCATCCTCGGCAGCAAGGCGCCCACGCAGTTGAGGGCTCCCTTGCAGTTGACCTCGACGGTCCGCTCCCACTCCTCCTCGCGAACGTTCTTCATCATGGTGTAGTACATGACCCCTGCGCAGTTGACTAGCATCTGCACGGGACCCATCTCCCCGGCGCGCCTCACCAGAGCACGTACCTGCTCGCCGTCCGTAACATCCGTGGGCACGACGATGCTCTCCTGGCCGTCACCAGTTTCGAGACCGGCCTGGACCTCGAGCAGCGCGTCCTCGTGCCGGGCCGCGAGCGCGACGTGGGCACCTTCGGCGTTCAGCGCCCGGCCCACGGCGGCACCTATGCCACTCGATGCACCGGTCACCACGGCGACCCTGCCCCGAAGCCTGTCGCCGTTCAAGAGGTAGGAAACCTGTCGTGCTTAACCTTCAGGTGGAACTCCAGTTGT
>DATDKB010000013.1:0-2118 GCA_036520255.1 Rubrobacter sp.
TCCGAATTCGGCGCCAGGCCACTGCGGCGCGTGATCCAACGCCGCGTGGACAACGAGCTGGCCGGTATGATCCTCGGCGGCTCCCTGAACCCCGGAGACAAGGTGACCGCCGGCGCAGAGGATGGCCTGCTCACCCTCGACCTCCACGAAGGCGCCGCCGACATCCCGGGCGATACCGACGATGATCAAGAGACGCGCGAAACAGCATCCGACCAACCGGAGTGACGCGTGCCTGCCTCGGGCCGCGGCTTCTCAGGCACCGGGTTCCAGTTAGAGGCGCTCGATCGCGTGGGAACAGGCCTCCAGCGCGTCGTCTACCACCTGCACGTCCATCGCCGTGGACGTGTTCATGAAGCCACGGGGCGCGAAGTAGACGCCCTCGTCGAGCGCCGCGAGATGGAACCTGGCCGCTACCGGGCTTTCCAGGTTCAGATCGGAGTATTTGCGTACCTCGCCCTGTGTTTCGAAGTTCACGTGCACTAACGACCCGCAGCCGTTAACGAGGCCCCGGAGATCGGGCCGCTCGACTAGAGAGCGGCGCAACCCGTCGGCGAGCCGTTCGCCTAGGGCGTTGGTGCGCTCTATCTCCTCTTGCGTGAGGAGGTCCAGCGTTACGCAGCCGGCGGCCATGGTCACTAGGTTGCCGTTGAAGGTTCCGGAGTGGTGGAGGTGGTCTGGGGTGCTGGGGTCGAAGATTGCCATCACGTCCGACCGACCACCGAAGGCGCCGACGGGGAGGCCGCCGCCGATGATCTTACCCATCGTCGTCAGGTCGGGCCGGACGCCAAGGACCTCCTGGAAGCCGCCGAAGGCGAGCCTGAGGGTTATGACCTCGTCGCAGATGAGCAGCGCCCCGTACTCATCGGCCAGGCGACGCGCCGTCGCGAAGTATTCGGTGGTCCCTTCGAAAACCCCCGTCCCCGTTACGGGCTCCAGGATGATCGCCGCCACCCTCTCGCCTTCCGCTTCCATCGCCGCCTCGAGCTGACCAACGCTGTTGTAATCGACCATGCGTACCAGCTCGCGTACCCCTTCGGGCATAGCGGCCCGGTACGGGTCCGAGTCGTCCGGCCGGGACATCGGCACTTGCTCCCACATGCCGTCGTAGCCGCCTTCCGCCTTCACTATCTTCTCCCGTCCGGTGAAGGCTCTGGCAGCCCGAACGGCCATCATGACGGCCTCGGTGCCCGAGTTGGCAAAGCGTACCTTTTCCACCGACGCGACCCGGCCGACGATGCGCTCCGCGAGCTCGGCCTGCAGTTCACCGGGAGCCGGGAACACGGTCCCGAGGGCCGCCTGCTCTCTCATCGCCGCGTTTACGGCGGGTACAGCGTGGCCGTGGACCGAGGCGGTGTAGTTGTTCAGCAGGTCTATGAACTCGTTGCCATCGGCGTCCCGGATGCGGCAGCCGAAGCCGGAGGAGATCGCCAGCGGGTAAGGAGGAAAAAAGGCGAGCGAACGGGTGTTGCCGCCAGGGATCGAACGCTCCAGCCGCTCCGCGATCTCGCGCGACCTCTCGGTCCCGATTCGATATCCGATGTCCGAGATACCCACCCTGACCTCCTATCCACGACCAGCGCTGCCACGCCGGAGGATACCGCCAGCCGTTGAGGCGGACGATATCACGAATCGCCATCCATAAAGGTGGATCGGGTGCACACCGGCTTCGACATACGGTTCCGTCACGCCGACTTCCAACAGCACCGTGCTTGGGGCCCGAGCCTTACTCACGATGCGCCATGAGCCTTCCGCGATCGACGAGCCTACCGCTGACTAGCACGGTTTTGGGAAGGGTGGGCTCTTCTAAAACCGCTGTTGCCCCTTTCGTAGCCCGGTAGCATGGGCTACCCGGCCCGGTAACGCATAACGTCGGCGCCGAGGCGCTCCGCGCGTCCGTCGTCCACGAGGTTCTCGAAGTGGGCGAGCGTCTCGGTGAGGGCGAAGCGGAGCTGGTGGTCGCTCAGCTCGTCTGGGAAAACCCGGTGGGCGACCTCGAACGCGGTCGCCGGCTCGCCTTCGAGAGCCTCATGCATCACCGAGAGGCGCTCTTCGTGGTGGAGGACGAGTTCCTCTATGCGGCCATCGAGGTCGTGGAAGAGCGGGCCGTGCCCGGGGAAG
>DATDKB010000014.1:0-4306 GCA_036520255.1 Rubrobacter sp.
CGAGTATCCTGAGAAGGGAGCTGGCGAGGCGCCGGCCGTCCAGCCGGCCTGTCTCCCTGCGCATCGCCACGAGGCTCAGGATGGCGAGCACCGAGTAGGCCGCCGCCAGACCGAGCACCACGCCGATGATCCCCCAGACCCGGGAGAGCCCGTAGGCTAGGGCCGCGTACAGCAAGAAGATGACGACGTTCAGCACGGCTGGGGTCTTCGTATTCTGCCGCGAGTAGAAAGCACGCACGAGGTAGAAGTATACCGAGTAGCCGAGCAGTCCTGCCGCGTAGACCATGAGCAGTCCGGAGACGATCTCCGTATCCCCGGCATCGAATTCTCCGCGTTCGTAGAGCAGTCCGACGATAGGTCGAGAGAGCGAGATCATGCCCACGGCCGACGGTACGACGACGAAGGCCATCGTCCTGAGTCCGAAGGAGAACGTATCGCGGTAACCCTCGTTGTCTGCACGAGAGTACTTCTCAGAGAGCTCGGGCATGAGCGCGGTCGCGATGGCGACCACGAAGACGCCGTAGGGCAGCGAGAAGATTGTGAAGGCGTAGTTCAGCGAGGCCACCCCACCCCTGAACCCGGTGGCGAGATACGTGCCGAACAGTTGGAAACTCACCGAGGCGGCGACAAGCACGACCATCGGCCCGGCCAGCCGTGCCGTGGGAAGCAGAGCGGGATGGCCGAACTGCGGTCGCGGCCTGTAGCCGAGCTCCAACATCGTCGGAACGAGCGCGAGGGCCATGACCGCGACCCCTGCCGTCACGCCGAAGGCGAGCACGTAGAGCGCGAGCCGCTGGTCGTTCTCCCGTAGGAAGTAGTAGGCGACGAAGGAGGCGATGACCAATAGGTTGTTCAGCACGGGGGCGAAGGTGGGCAGGAAGAAGTGCCTGTGGGCCTGTAGAACGCCTGTACCGACGGTGCTTATGCCGTAGAAGAACATCTGCAGGATGAAGATACGGAAGAAGAGTACCGCGAGACCCTGGACTTCTTCGACCTCTGCCGGAGAGAGATTGTCCGCGGCCTGCCAGTTGGTCACGAGCGCCACCAGCGGCTCGGCGAACACGATGCCGACGAGCGAGAGGAACAGCATCAGCGGCAAGACCAGCGTGAAGAGGGCGTTCGTCAGCCGGCGGGCGTCATCCTCGCCGTGGGTGGTGATGCGGTCCACCAGGACGGGAATAAAGATCGAGTACAGTATCCCGCCCATGAAGAGCTCGTAGATCAGGCTCGGCAACAGGATAGAGGCCGTGTAGGCGTCGGCCACCAACCCGGTTGCGAGAACGGCGGCCTGGGCCATCCACCTCAAGTAACCCGTCGCCCGCGACAGAATAGTCGCCGCCGAGATCGAGAGCATAGACCTCAGAATCGAAGTCAAAGAAGCACGCTCCGGCCTCGCCTCCGCTTGTCAGCACGCTCTGGCCTGCGGGCTCCGCTTGTCAGCACGCTCCCTTTGGTCGCTCTCAGCACGCCGCCTCCCTCCGGTGGGCGGCATTCAGGAAGCCGTTAGGGGGCAACGCTACGAGCGTCGATCCCGACCAGCGGTTTCTCAAGCGTGGCTCAGCTGGGCCGGAACGGGAAAAGCCGACAAGGCGCGAAGCGCCGTGCTGACAAGCGTAGGCTGCAGGGCGTAGTGTGCTGAAAGCAGAAGCCGAAGGCTGAAGCGTGCTGAAAGCCTGCAAGGCAGGCGTGCTGAGAGCTTCGCTCTCTACGGTATCTCCTCGGGGGGCATCCCGATCCACTTTTCGTAGAGCTCCTCGTAGGTGCCGTCGTTCTTGATGTCTGCCAGGGCCTCGTTGACCGGCTCGACGAGCAGGCTGTCTTTGGGAAACGCTATCCCGTACTGCTCGCCCGTCGGGATGGGCTCGACGTACCGGATCTTTCCTTCGTTCTCCGTGACCTTCTTGTGCGCGGCCGAGAGGTCGTAGATCACCCCTTCGATCTTGCCGGTCCTGAGGTCCGCGAAGGCTTCTCCGATGGTCCTGTATGGTTTGACCTCCCCCACCTGCCCGTCGTCGTAGAGGTCTTCGCCCTTGAGCTGGCCCGTCGAGCCGGCCTGGACGCCTACGGTCGCTTCGGAGAGGTCGTCGACCGTTTTGATCTTCGAACCACTGCGGACCAGGAGCGCCTGGTCGGCGTCGAAGTAGGGGTCCGAGAAGTCTATCTGCTTCTCGCGCTCCGTGGTTATGGTCATCGCCGAGATGGCCGCGCCGAACAGGTCGGCGTCGAGCCCGCGCAGGATGCTATCGAACTGGACGTTCTCGTACACGACCTCGAAGCCGGCCCTCTTGGCGATCTCGTTCATCAGGTCGATGTCGAAACCTTTCGGCCTGCCCTTGGGTGAGAACTCGAAGGGCGGGTAGGCGATGTTGGAGGCGACCGTGATCTTTCCCCCGACGACCCCGGACGGACCAGTGGTCTCGTCTGCCTGCGAGCTTCCCTGGTAGGATTTTTCGGTCCCTGCCCTGCAGCCGACGAGGAGTAGAAGCGCAACGGCCACGGCAACAGCGAGGACGAGCACCGCGGGGAAGGGGCTCTTCGATCGTCCTTTCACCGTGAACCTATCCCTCCGTGTTCTTACTCTGTAGTCTAACCTGGCCGCGACAGAAAGGGCGATCGCGGTCAGACCCGGCCGCCGGCGAGTTAGCTGGGTGCGGCGTCTTTTCGTACGGGGTTCGTACCCTAAAAAGCCCCGCTCCAAAAATATGATTCTAATTACACGTCGCTATCAAATCAAGCAAGACAGGCGTTGCCGCCGAAACGGGCCCGTGCTACGGTGCCGCGGCGTTGGGAACCGGAGGGAGGAGAGACATGGCAATGCTGAACGAAGATCTCGCGCAGGCGATACGCGACGCCGTGCAGGCCAGGCGCGGGGACACCGTGGGCCTACTCCAGGAGCTGGTGCGCACCCGCTCGGTGACGGGTGAGGAGGGCGCGGTCGGAGAGATTGTCGGACGCGTGTGCAGGGAGCGTGGCCTCGAGGTGGACACCTGGGACGCGACCCCGGGGGAGATCGAACCCTACATCGACCACGTCGGCGAGCAGGCCTCCTACGAGAACCGTCCCAACGTCGTCGGCGTCAGAAGGGGAAGCGGCGAAGGGCGTTCGATCCTCTTGAACGCCCACATCGATACCGTGGACCCGGGAGATCCTGCCGCCTGGACGCGGGACCCGCTCTCGGGCGCCGTGGAGGGCGACCTGCTCTACGGGCGAGGCTCCTGCGACATGAAGGGCGGGCTCGTGACCCACCTCATCGCGCTAGACGCCCTCTCCGCCCTCGGCTTGAGGCTCCGGGGCGACGTCACCGTGGCCGCCACGGTGGGGGAGGAGGACGGGGGGCTCGGGGCCCTCTCGACCCTTTTGCGTGGGTACCGCGCCGACGCCGCCCTCATAACCGAGCCGACCCGCCTCGCCCTCGTGCCGGCCCAGGGGGGTTCGCTCGTCTTCAGGCTCAAGGTCCCCGGCCGCTCGGCCCACGCCGCCGCCCGCGACGAGGGCGTCTCGGCGCTGGAGAAGTTCGTCCCCATCTTCGAAGATTTGCAGGAGCTTGAACGGGAGCGCAACGCCGCTCTCAGCCACCCGCTCTACGAGGGACTAAGAAACAAGGTGCCAATCAACGTGGGCGTCGTCAGGGCCGGCAACTGGGCCTCAACCGTCCCCGAGTCGCTCGTCGCCGAGGGGAGGGTAGGCTTGATCCCCGGCGAAGAAGCAGACTCCTTCCGAGACCTCGTCTCCGGGCGGATCCGTTCCGTGGCCGAGCGGGATCCGTGGTTGCGCGAGCACCCGCCTGAGTTGGAGTGGTTCGGCGGCCAGTTCGCCCCGGCCGAGGTCGAGCTCGACGCCCCGATATGCAGGGCCGTAAAGGAGGCCCACGAGCGGGTAACGGGGGAGAAGCCTTCCGTAGAAGGCGTCCCCTACGGCGCGGACATGCGCCTCTTCATCCATTTCGGCGGGGTGCCCTGCGTCATGTACGGCGCGGGCGACGCGAGGGTGGCACACGCCCCCGACGAGCACATCAGCATCACGGACCTCTTGACCGCGACCCGCACGGTCGCCTGCTTGCTCGCCGGCTGGTGCGGCGTGGAAGAACAGTAGAAACATGATCGCGTAGACCGTCCCTCGACCACGAAAAAGGGCCTCGCCCAAGCGAGGCCCGGTATGGTCGTTACGGCAGCCTCGTCTTCGCTGTCAGATCGAGACCTCCTCTTCCACCGCCTCTACCTCCTCCCTCGCGTCTGCGACGTGGCGCCGAACCTGTTCTGGGTCAAGACGCACTGACATAGCGTAGTAGTAGATGGCGATACTGAAG
>DATDKB010000015.1:0-2687 GCA_036520255.1 Rubrobacter sp.
GGGGAGGAGTTACAGGATAGTGTTGATGGCGACGGGGGTGGTCGCGGCCGTGATCGCGCTCAACATGGGCTTCATGAAGTCCAATTCCAGGGTGCCTTACACGGTATATAATCAGCCCGGATACACGGTAGAACCGGGTCCCCCGCCGACGGGGTTCGGCCAGTGAGCATCGGGTCTCGGGGGCTCTAGAAGGGGCGCAACGTGGTAGAGCTACAAAAAGATCCCATGACGCGGAGCGACTTTCTCGGCTTCGGGGTGATGGGCGCGATAATGGGGGCCATCCTGACGATACCGCCCGTCGCGTTCGTCCTCAGCCCGATCATCAAGACGGACGTTCTCGGCGACTCCGACGTGGGCTCGGGCTGGGTGGAGGTCGCCTCAGTCGCGGATGTCGGCGTCGAGGAGCCCTCGCACTTCAAGATCGAGTTCCCCCTGCAGCAGACCTACGGGGAGAGGGCCATACAGAAGGAATTTCCCAACTCCGGTAAGTCCACCACCCAGTACACGCTTCCGAACGCCGTATGGCTCTCGTGGAAGGCCGAGATCAAGGAGCAGGGTAAGCAGGGTTCGAACGGCGACATTCTCGGAAAGCCCGAGCGCCCCGCTATCTTGGATCAGAAGACGGAAGGCTTCACGGAGTCCGAGCGCAAAGAGATCATGAGCAAGCTGAACGTGCTTTCCAACTCCTGCGCGCACCTCGGGTGCCCCGTGCGGTGGATGTCCGAAAAGCAGCTCTACCTCTGCCCCTGCCACGGCGGGCTCTACGACATCAACGGTGGTTGGGTCGGGGGGCCGCCGCCGCGCGGGATGTACCGCTACACGGACGCCGAGGTCAGGGAGGACGGCAAGCTCTACGTCAGGCACAAGTACAACATCGAGCCGGGCCTGGACAAGCAACAGCCTTATGTGGTCTAGGGAGGCAGCATGATCGGCAGGATAAGAAGCCAGACATCGGAGGCGAGCCAGTTCATCGTGGACTGGATGGAGCACCGGACGGGGATAGTAACCCTGACGGAGCACCTGCTCTACGAGCCCGTCCCCAAACGGGGCGCATGGCTCTACACCCTGGGCAGCGCCGTGCTCTTCACCATAACGCTGCAGTTCCTTACGGGCATACTGCTCCTCTTCTACTACGTGCCCACCACCGACGACGCCTGGAACTCGGTCAGCTACATCATGAACGACGCCTACTTCGGGCAGGTCATCCGCGGTATCCACTACTGGTCCGCGAACTTCCTGATGGCGTTCATAGGATTACACATGGGCCAGGTGTTCTTCTCCGGCGGCTACAAGGCGCCGCGCGAGCTGAACTGGCTGGTCGGCGTGATCCTGCTTCTGCTCGTGATCGGGCTCGCCTTTACCGGGTACCTCCTGAGGTGGGACCAGGACGGTTTCTGGGCCTCCGTGGTGGGGATGAAGATAGGCTCCTACTCGCCGTTCGTGGGTGGGTACGTGATCCACTTCCTCCTCGGCGGCGACGCGGTGGGACCGTCGACGCTTAGTCGCTTTTTCGCCATCCACGTGTGGTTGCTCCCCGCGGCGATAGCGCCGCTAATCGGGGCGCACCTCTACCTGCTCAGGCGCCACGGCGTGTTCGGCAGCGAGTTCGAGTACACGGACAGGATCGCCAAGCTGCACGAGCGCCAGCGCCTCGAAGAGTACGCCCGCATGGAGACGGTCGAGGACGAGGGCGAGCCCTACGTGGGCCGTCGCGACCGCGCCGACAGGGAAAGGGACAGAGAGTAACAGCTTTTACCGAGAACGAGGGCGTACCACTGGTACGATTTACCCACGAGAGATAACAGAGAAGAGGTGCAGACGTGTACGCTCCGGCGACTGGCAAAGCCAAACCGGTTGAAGAAGAGGTAATCACCGAAGAGAACGTGTTCGAGCGTCCCGACGAGACCATGGGGTTTTTCCCCGGGCAGGTGCTCAAGGACGGCTACGTCAGCACCTTTATCCTTATCGCGTGCGTCGTGCTCTCCTATGCCGCGCCCGCGCCGCTCACCGAGCCGGCCAACACGGCGACGGTCGAGTACGTGCCGAGGCCCGAATGGTTCTTCTTCTTCTACGAGCAGATGCTCATGTTCTTCCCCGGCTACGCGCTCATCTCCTTCGGGGCCGTGGTGGTGCCGACGATCTTTATCGGGCTCCTCTTCGCCGTTCCGTGGCTCGACCGTAGCCCGCAGCACTACAACGCCATCAGCAGGCCGTTCGCCTCGGTCATAGGCATACTGGTGGTCGTGGTCGTGGTGCTCAACATGCTTTTGGCCGTGAGCAGGATCATGAACTTCCCGACGGGTTAGAAAGGACCGAGCGGTGCCTATAGGTAACCTTGACGTACCGATAATCGGCAAGAACGTTGTCATCGCCGTTCTGGTCCAGACGCATATCCTGTTTGCCGCTTTCATCATCGGGGCCGTCCTGATAGCGGCCACGAGCGAGTACCTCGGGCTGGTGACCAAGCAGTCTTACTACGAACGTTTCGCAAGGAACCTGGCGCGCTTCGTGGTTTTGCTGTTCGCCTCGGGTGCGGCGCTTGCGATCACGTTCGTGCTCGCCCTGGTCACGCTTTTCCCCGTTTTCTTCTCTATCCTGCAGAACATCTTTTTCTGGGTGTTCCTGGTCGAGGCCTTCATGTTCTTGGGCCAGATCATCATCGTCTACGCCTGGTACAACGTGTGGGA
>DATDKB010000016.1:0-10255 GCA_036520255.1 Rubrobacter sp.
CTCGTTCTGGGCGAGGCTGGAGAGGGTCAGGTTCACGCTGAGTATGCTCTGAAGCAGCTCGCGGAAGCCGGCGAGCCGCTCCGTGACCTGCAGGAGGTGGTCCTGGACGTCGCGCAGGTAGCGCCTTACCTCGGGGTCGACGTCCGTAGGCTCGTCCTGGATCACGTTCCCGAGCACGCCTCTCAAGGGCTCGGTCGCCCGCTGGAATTCGATCACCTCACGCGAGAGCTCGTAGATCCTGCGCGACACGTTGGGATTGCCCCCGAAGACCTCGGCCTCTATCTCGGAGATGTCGATGCCGAGCCCCTCGACCACGGGCATGTAGTCGTCCACGACCCGGTCCATAATGGCGTGCAAGATGGCCTCGGGCCCCCTGCGCAACAACTCGGGATCGGCCTCCAGGCTCCGGCGCACGGCGCCTATGTCGGGCGCTTCGCTGTGACGAACGGTCACGACGAAGTCATCGCCCACGAAAACGTGGATCTCCCCGAACTCGACCCTCTCTTCCTCGTCGATGTAACGGGCCGGCTTGAGCACGACGAAGAGTGTCCCGCCGTAGCGCTCCAGCTTGGGCCGCTGATGGGCCTCCGTAGCGTCCTCGACCGCGAGATCGTGCAGCCCGAACTCTTCGGAGACGGAGGAGAACTCTTCTTGCGTCGGCCTGTAAAGCCCGATCCAGGCCACCCCCCGCCGCTCCCTGACGGCTTCGTAGGTCTCCTTCAGGGTGCCCGGCTCGGCCGCGCGACGGCCGTCCACGTAGATGGCGTTGTCCACGATCACGGCCGCATTATACGCCCGTGCAGGTCGCTCCTTAACGCGACGCGACGCGCCTGTACAGTGACACCGAGAGGGGGACGAAGACAACGAGTATCCCGACGCACCAGGCGAGGGCCTGCCAGCCATGAGAGCCCACCGGCTGGCCGAGCAGAAAGCCCCTTACCGCGTCGATGACCTGCGTTATAGGCTGGTGGTTGGCAAAGGCCTTGAGAACTCCAGGCATATTGTCGGTCTGGACGAAGGCGCTGGAGGCAAACGTGAGCGGGAAGAGCCAGATAAAGCCAGCCGACTGCACGGCCTCGGTGCTCCGCAAGAGGAGCGCTACGGTCGCCCCGATCCACGAGAACGAGAAGCTGAGCAACAACAAGAGTCCGATGGCCCCGGCCCAGGCCGCGACGCCAGCCTCGGGACGGAAACCAACGACGATACCGACGAGGAGCATCACGAGTACGACGAAGAAGTTGCGGACCAGATCGGCGATGGTGCGTCCCGTAAGAACAGCGGAG
Organism: Rubrobacter sp.; assembly: GCA_036520255.1. GTDB lineage: Bacteria > Actinomycetota > Rubrobacteria > Rubrobacterales > Rubrobacteraceae > Rubrobacter_D. The sequence continues at coordinate 1,284 of DATDKB010000016.1, forward strand.
CGGGCCATGGGCAGCGAACGGAACCTGTCGACGAGCCCCTTCTGCAGGTCTTCGGAGAGCCCTATCCCGGTGCTTACGGCCCCGAAGGCGACGGTCTGAACGAAGATCCCGGCCATCAGGTAGTTGACGTAGCTCTCACCGCCAACGTCGATAGCCCCTCCGAACACGTAGCGGAACAGGAGCACGAACATGACGGGCTGTATGGTCGCGAACACCAGAAGCTCGGGTATGCGCGGGATCTGGACGAGATTGCGCTTGGCGAGCACCCACCCGTCGGCGAGGGCCCAGTACAGCTTGCCGTGTCTACGCGACTGCATCCCGTTACTTGTCACCGCGCTCATGCGATCTCCTTCTCGCCGACGCGCTGCTCGGCTTCGGGCTCGGCCGCATGGCCCGTGAGGGTGAGGAAGACGTCATCAAGTGTGGGACGGTGCAAACCGAGCTCATCGGCCTGGACTCCCGCGGCGTCGAGGTCGCGCACGACTGCCGCCAAGAGGCCAGGACCGCCGGCTACCGTTACTCCCGCATACCCGCGCTCGGCGTCGACGCGTACGCCGCCATCGCCGTGGGCGTAGCGTTCGAGAACCCCGACAGCCTCCTCGAGCCCGTCCCCCCGCGCCACGGTAACCTCGAGGCGCTCGCCACCGACGCGCGCCTTGAGTTCGCCCGAGGTGCCCTCGGCGATCACACGCCCGGCGTCGACGACGGCGATCCTGTCGGCCAGCCGGTCCGCCTCATCCAGGTATTGCGTCGTGAGCAAGAGCGTCGTCCCACCGGAAACGAGCTCCCCGATGATGTCCCACATGGTGATGCGGCTACGAGGATCTAGCCCCGTGGTCGGCTCGTCCAGGAAGAGAACGGGCGGCGAGAAGACGAGGCTCGCCGCGAGGTCGAGCCGGCGACGCATACCGCCCGAGTACGTCTTCACCAGCCGCGAGGCGGCATCCACTAAGTCAAAGCGCTCGAGCAACTCGTCGGCCCTCCTGCGGGCCTGTTTCTTGGGCAGGTGGTAAAGCCGCCCGACCATCTCCAGGTTCTCGCGGCCCGTGAGGTATTCGTCCACGGCGGCGTACTGGCCTGTAAGCCCGATGCGCGAGCGCAGCTCGCCGGCCTGCCGCACCACGTCAAGACCGGCAACCTCGGCCCTGCCCGCATCGGGCGTCAGAAGCGTGGTCAGGATGCGGACCGCGGTGGTCTTGCCCGCGCCGTTTGGCCCGAGAACACCAAGGATCGTACCCTCCTCCACGTTCAAGTCGATGCCGTCGAGCGCCCTGGTTTTGCCGTAGCTCTTCTGCAAACCTTCTGCCAATATGGCGGGTCTACTTCCGTTCACACGCCATCCTTCCATGAGATTCTCGCCAACCGATTAAACTAGAAAAGCTGGCGGATGCACCCTAAGACCACACAATTAACGCAGGTTTAGCGCATCATCCCTAATCGTCTGTCGGACCCTCGAAGACGGCGAACGCCGCACCATGGGGATCCCCAAGCACGGCGATCCTGCCAGCCGGTAGATCCATGGGCCCTGCGAACAACGCCCCACCCGACCCGCGCGTCTTCTCAACAGCCTCATCGCACGAAGAGACAGTGAAGTATGGGATCCAGAAAGAAGGGGCGTCCCCCCGCTCCTCCGACATCGGCATGAAGCCGCCATTCTGAGAGCCTGCGTTCTTTATAGTGGTATATACCAGCATTCCATTGTCCTCGATGGGTTCCGTCTCCCAGCCGAAGAGGGCACTGTAGAAGTCGCCAGCCTCCTCGGAATCGCGGGTCTGGAGCTCGTTCCAGCCCATACAGCTGAGATCGTTGACTCTTCCCGCGCCGATGTGCGATCGAGGCTCCCAGACGCAGAGCATCGCGCCGCCAGGATCTGCGAGCACGGCCATGCGGCCCAACCCCATTACGTCGAAGGGCTCCTCGATCACCGCAGCATCCAGTTGCTTTGCCTTTGCGGCGGTCTCGGCCGCGCTCACGACGGAGACGTAGTTGTTCCAGTGGGCGGGCTGTTCGTCTTGCTGGACGATAGCACCAACCTCATCGCCCTCGCGTAAGCACATCGTGTAGACGCCGCCGGGGATCTCGTCGTCCCTGAATTCCCAGCCGAACAGGCCGCCGTAGAAGGCCTTCGCCCCCTCCGCGTCGGGGGTCGAAAGGTCCACCCAACTGAACGTCCCCGGCTCGTAAGACTGCCTCTTGCCCACGGGTTCTTCCCCCTCTTTCGCCGCTCGGGACCGGCCAGAAAGCCGTACCAGAATTGTACGGGGAGACCCCCGAATCCCAACAGGCAAACACCCCCGCAGGCGGGAACACTAACCGATACACCGGTTGACGTTCGGTAGAGCCGTGTGATGTACTTCTTGTGACGGCAGATCTATCGAGGAGAGGAAAATGCGCAGAGCGTACATGCCTACCGGGGAGGTAATCATCACCTATCTAGAGGACATGACGCTCTATGGGCACTTTGAACCTTGGGATTCTGGCGCATGTAGACGCCGGTAAGACCACACTGACCGAGCGGCTGCTCTACGCCGCTGGTGTCATCGAAGCGATCGGCACGGTCGATCGCGGCAACACCCAGACAGACTCCTTAGCACTCGAACAGAAGCGCGGCATCACGATCAAGTCTGCCGTCGTCTCCTTCGACATCGACGGCGTAAAGATCAACCTGATCGACACGCCGGGCCACCCCGACTTTATCGCCGAGGTCGAACGCGTACTGAACGTGCTCGACGGAGCCGTGCTCGTCGTCTCGGCCGTCGAGGGTGTGCAGGCGCAGACCCGCGTGTTGATGCGAACGCTGCAGCGACTCGGCATCCCCACGATCATCTTCGTGAACAAGATCGACCGTAGCGGCGCACAATACGAGAGCCTGCTGCAAAGCATCTCCGAAAAACTGACTCCCGCGATCGCCCCAATGGGATCGATCAGCGAGCTTGGCACCCGCGACGCCCTGTGTACAGCAAATGGTGACGCCGACGCCGAGTTTGTTTATGAATTGGTCGAGCTACTCGCCGACCACGACGATACGCTTCTGGCGGAGTACGTGGACGACACGAACGTTCCCTACAGGCGGCTTCGCCGGGAGCTTGCGACGCAGACGCGGCGGGCTGCGGTGCATCCGGTGTTCTTCGGCTCGGCGGTTACGGGGGCGGGTATCGAGGCGTTGACTTCCGGAGTAACGGAGTTGCTGCCTGTGGCCGAAAGCAATGCGGACGGCCCCGTCTCGGGCACCGTGTTCAAGGTCGAACGAGGCACGTCGGGGGAGAAGATCGCTTACGTCCGCATGTTCTCAGGAACCGTACGGATGCGAGATCGGTTGCGGCTCCGAGGAGGCGAGGGGAAGATCACCGCGATCAACATCTTCGAGCGCGGCTCGTCCGTGCAGAGTACTTCGGTCGCCGCGGGGCAGATAGGAAAGCTCTGGGGCCTCGACGATGTCTGTATCGGCGATGCGATCGGCGATTCGAAAGCGTCGGCGGGGCGCCACCACTTCGCCCCACCGACGTTGGAGACGGTTGTCGTTCCCTGCCGTCCCGACGAAAAAGGTGCTCTGCACGTCGCGCTCGCCCGGCTCGCCGACCAGGATCCCCTGATAGACCTCCGCCAGGACGATGTCCGGCAGGAACTCTACCTCTCGCTCTACGGCGAGGTGCAGAAAGAGGTAATTCAGGCGACGCTCGCCGACGAGTTCGGACTCGACGTCACGTTCCGCGAGACGACCACGATCTGTATCGAACGTCCCATTCGCATCGGCGCGGCCGTAGAAATCATCGACCAGGAGCCGAACCCGTTTCTCGCTATCGTCGGACTGCGTGTCGAGCCGGCGGAGGTCGATGCCGGCGCGCAGTTCCGGCTTGAAAAGTCCGTGCACAGTACGATGCCTGCCGCGTTCTTCGCGGCGGTCGAGGAGACCGTGCGGGAGACATTACGAGAGGGGCTCTACGGATGGCAGGTCACGGGCTGCGTGGTCACCATGACGCACACGGGCTACTGGCCACGCCAGAGCAGCACCCACGGCACCTTCGACAAGACCATGTCGAGCACCGCCGGTGACTTCCGCAACTTGACGCGGCTGGTCTTGATGGACGCGCTGAAGCAGGCCGGCACGAATGTGTACGAGCCGATCCACCGCTTCCATCTCGAGATCCCGACGGACACTTTTGGAACGACGATGCCCGTCCTGGCACAGCTGAGTGCCGTTCCGCAAACTCAGGAAATGCGTGGTTCGTCGTACGTGCTCGAGGGTGAGGTTCCGGCGGCCCGGGTCCACGAACTGCAGCAACAACTGCCGGCGCTGACCCGCGGCGAAGGCGTGCTCGAAACCGACTTCGAGGTCGACCGCTACCAACGGGTCAGCGGTGAGAGCCCGACCCGCCCACGGACGGACCACAATCCACTCAACCGCAAAGAGTATATGCTACATCTCGCGCGGCGGATCTGATCCGGGAGGGAACAACAATGTCAACAGGGAAAATGCACGACGGGGAGGTCAATATCGACACGGCGCTCGTAAAGCGTCTGCTCGCCGCGCAGTTCCCGCGGTGGGCGGATCTGCCGATCACGCCAGCCGTGCCTCAAGGGTGGGACAACAGGACCTTCCGCCTTGGGGAGCACATGACGATGCGGCTGCCGAGCGCGGAGCGTTACGCGGCACAGGTGGAGAAGGAACACAGGTGGTTGCCGAGGCTCGCGCCGCACCTCCCGCTTCCGATCCCCGTTCCGTTGGCGAGGGGCGTCCCGGCTGACGGGTATCCGTGGCCGTGGTCCGTCTACCGGTGGATCAAAGGCGAGACCGCGACCGTCGAACTCATCGCAGACCCGCGCCGGTTTGCGACCGCGCTGGCCCGATTCCTGACCGCCCTGCAGCGGATAGATCCCGCGGACGGCCCGTCACCAGGGCCCCACAACTTCTTCCGCGGCGGACCACTGAGGATCTACGATGCCGAGACGCGGCAAGCCATTATCACGCTCGAGGGCGATATCGACACCGGCGCCGCGACCGCGGTGTGGGAAGCGGCGCTTGCGGCCACATGGCATGGTCCGCCCGTCTGGGTGCACGGCGACGTAGCCACCGGGAACCTGCTGGTCGAGGACGGCCGGCTGAGCGCCGTCATCGACTTCGGGACCTCGGGCGTGGGCGATCCATCTTGCGATCTGTCGATCTCGTGGACCTTGTTCGAAGGGGAAGCCCGCGACGCGTTTCGCGCGTCTCTGGAGCTAGACGATGCGACCTGGGCGCGAGGGCGCGGTTGGACGCTGTGGAAAGCCCTGATCACGCTCGCCGAACGCAAGAACACGAACACCGCGGAAGCGAGAGATACCCGGCGCGTAATCGACGAAGTCCTCGTCGATCACGAGCACGGCGCGTGACCATAGGTCCTGCTGAAGTGCTGACCAGCTGAAGTGCTGAAATGCTATTTCAGCAAGTCGAGTGTATTAGCGCTCCTACTTTCTCGGTATCCCGCAGCTTGTCATAGATATCCGCTGCCTCTTCGGTCTTTGCGATGTGTGCCGGGATGTTACTTTCATCGAGCATCCTGTGCGTCTCGGGCGCGATGCCGAGGCGTCCGTGGAAACCTTTTGAGAGGACGATAACGGTGGCGCCGCGCTCCAGCAGTCGCTCTACGTCGGCCGGCTGTATACCGGGATCGTGGCTCGTTCCGGTCTCATTCCAGTCCCACTCTTCGGCGCCTCCGGGATAGAGCCTGGCATCCTTGAAAGCGCCACCCTCGGTCTCCAGGCAGCCCCAGGAGATGTGGGTTATGCGTGGCGAGTACGTTGTCTGGTCCATACCGCTCTCTGCCCTACTGTTCTTCGAGGAAACCGAAGAGGAGCCGCCTGAACTCTTCGGGCTTCTCGACGTGCGGGGTGTGGCCGCAGTCGGGGATGACCTCCTCGCGGTAGCGTCCGCCATGGGCCTCGTAGGCGTCGAGCACGACGCGCATCTGTGAGACCATGGGCTGGGGAGGGAAGATCTCCGCGCCTGGCCACCCGGGGACCAGGTCGAGCTGGCCGAGGTAGCCGAAATCAAGGAGCGAGGTGTCGGAGACAATCGCATCGTCTTCGCCGCGGACCCAGAGAACAGGCGGCCCCGGCTGCACGAGCGCGAAGTCCTCCAGATTACAGTACTTCGGCGAGATGGCGTTGTTCATGCCCCTCTCGCCGGGGGCAACGCCAGGCCAGTTCTCAGAGACGGTCATGTCGCCGGGATAGTTGCCCTCGTCCGTCTCGGTCGAGAGCACCGACGAGAGAAGGGCTTCCTCCTTCGCGGCCCTGAAGGGCGGCTTGAAGTAGAAGTTGTTCATAACTTTACTGGGGGAGTTTGGGTCGTCGTCCGAACGGTCCTTCGCCCGGAGGCGGCTAACGAACTCCGGGTTGGCCGTCCCGCCGCCCGAGCCGGCGAAGTCCGGCCAGCAGGGGGTGCCGCCGTTGTCCTTCGTCCCGCCGAAGCCGTAGGGCGACATAGGGTCAACCAAGACGAGCGAGGCTACTACGGAGGGATGGTCCATCGTGTATTGCATGGCCACGCTCCCGCCTGCGGACCATCCGACCAGGTGGAGATCGTCGAGATCGAGGGCAAGGACGAGCTCGTGCAGGTCGTCGGGGAAGTCCCTGAGTCCCCGCGTCGCGTCGAGGGGCTTCGTCTCGGAGTCTCCGAAGCCGCGCAAGTCGGGGGCCAGACCACGGTAGCGCGAGAGCGGAGCCAGCGCCGCGAGCGTGTCCTCGAAAAAGCGCGAGGAGGAGGCGTTGCCGTGTATAAAGACAACAGGAACACCGTCTTCGGGCCCGCTCGATAGCACATGGGTTTCGAGCCGGGACGTTCCGACGACCTGCGGGTTTACGCCTTCCGGTAGATCCAGACCTTCCATCTCTTACCTCCTCTGTTGCTCGTTCTCCGGCTGCTTCACGTAAGGGCCGAGAATGCGGTAGTGATCCACCAACTCCTCGAAGCGCATCCTGTTGAGCCCCGAGGGCGAAGGAACCACGACGTCGGTCACGCCCGGTACCGCGGAGTCCGGCTGGACGCCCCAGCCAACCTTCGAGGTGGCCCGGAACCACTTGTAGACGCCGATGCCCGTGTACGCGACGACGCGTGGCCGGTAGCGTTCGAGCGTGTCGCTCAGGCCTTCCGCACCGGCCCTTATCTCCTCACAGGTGAGCTCGTCCGCGCGGCGCGTCGGGCGGGGACAGAGGTTGGTGAAGCCGATGCCGAGGTCGAGCAACGCCACGTCCTCCTCCGGCGCGTAGAGGCGGTCCGTGATGCCAGAGGCGTGCAGGACACGCCAGAAGCGGTTGCCGGGGTGGGCGTAGTGATATCCGGTTTGGCCCGAGGTGAGCGACGGATTGTACCCGCAGAACAGGAGCTTCAGGCCCTGCCGCAAGAGGTCTACGGCCACCGCGCTTCCGCGCCTAGCTGTCGTCCTGGGAGCGCTCGCGCCGTCGCCTGGCGCGCTCCTCCGCGCGGCGCCTCCTCCGCTCCTCCGCCGCGCTCTCGGGCTCAGAGGTCTCTGTTTCCGAGCGCGCCTCAGCCTCCTCGGGCGTCTCCGCCTCTTCGGGTGTCTCCGTATCCTCGGGCGTTTGTGACTCCGCCTGCGTCACCGTCTCCGAAGCCTCGTCCGTCGGCTGCTCCCCTACGCGCACTTCCGCGGTCTCGTCTTCCTCCAAGGGGCGGCCTTCGACGCTGACCTCTTCCTCGGGCACGGGACCGCTCGAGCCCTCGGTGTGGGTCCGGCTCGTGGGCTCGACCTCGGTGGTTTCGCGCTCGCTCGCGCCGGGCCTGAGCTCGCTACTCGGCATCGTCCGCGTTTCGGGCGCGGGTTCCGAGGCCTCTTCGGAACTGACGTCGCGCTCGCTCGTTGGTCTCGCTGGTTCGAGTGGGCGTCTCGCTTCCTTTTCAGGGAAGGTGATGTCGGTGATCGTTGCGTTGAGCTCTTTGATCCGAAGCCCCGTCATTTCCTCTACACGCTCGGTGATCCTGCGCCGCACCTCCTCGACGGTCTGGAGGATATTCTTGTTGTAATCGATGCCCATCTTGAGGTCTATGGCCGTCTCCAGCCTGCCGACCTCGACGGAGATACCGCTCCTCTTGCTCTCCGACCCGGTTATGCTATCCAGTACCCCGCTCGCGGTCCTCGAGGTACCCCCGCCCATGTGGACACCCTCGACCTCCTGGGCCGCCCTACCGGCTATCGAGGAGACCACCGTGTCGCTGATCGTCGTGACGCCACGCTCGCTCTGGAGCGGGCTTTCGTTACGCTGCTCTTCCGACTCGCTCATCTCTTACTCTCCTCCGTCGACCAAGTTCTCTCGATTATTCCCCGAAACAGGCCATCGCAACCACAACGCCGGCGTCCGTAGCGCGGTGACGGGTGCCCGAAACCCCATCTCAGAGGAGCCGGTCTAAGGGCCACGCGCCATCGGTGCCCGCGAACGTGATGTCCACCTCACAAGCTTCCCCCCACCATCGGTAGAACCACCTGCCCGCCGTAGAGTTTCAGGTCGAACTGTCTGGCCTCGTCTCCCTGGCGCACTTGCAAGAAGCCGGCGAGCCCTTCGGAGGTTCCTCCTGGTGTGAGATCGCGGGCGGAGCGATTGCAACGTTTCCTCGACGATCCTATACTTGCTTCGGTATACGATGGCCGCAAAATATCCGTGTGGTCTATCATCACCTTACATTCCGAGAGTAGATCGGAGAAATACGTGAGAAAGCGGCTTATCCCGATCGGGCTCCTCCTCGTGGTCCTGCTGCTCGCCGGATGCGGAGGACCAGCCTCGGAGTCGGGGTCCACGGACAGGTGCGATATGGAAGATCCACCCCTCTACACGGAGGGCGTGCTGACCGTCGCAACCGACAGGCCCGCATACCCGCCCTGGTTCAAGGGAAGTCCCAAAGACTACTCGGGGTACGAGGGCGACGTGGCAAACGAGATCGCCAAGCGTATGGACCTTCCAATAAAGTGGGTCGTCGAGCC
>DATDKB010000017.1:0-3938 GCA_036520255.1 Rubrobacter sp.
CTTCGGGAACGCCGCGATGAGAGGGGTCCTCTGGGATGCCGCCAGATCCTCGGCCGCCAGAGCCCTCTGTATCACGAGGAAGTCCGTGCACCAGTAGCCGAAGCTCTGCACCAGACCGAGCCCGAACACGATGTAGAACCACCGCACCTCAAAGGGGTTGTCCGTCGAGCCTGTGTTGGCCCAGGCGTGGAAGAACTGCGGATCGCCTATGGATTCCTTCAAGCCGGAGAGGCCACCAACGTCTATAAGGCCGAAGACCACGAGCGGCACCAGGCCCAACGTGATCAGGAAAAACTGCAAGACCTCGTTGTAGATGGAGGAGGAGAGGCCGCCCAAGACCACGTACCCGAGCACTATCACCGCAGAGAGTAAGATGCTCGCTGTGAGCGACCAGCCGAGGAGCAGCTCGAAGACCAGAGCCATCGCGTACATGTTTATGCCCGAAAGCAGGATCATGAAGAGGGCGAACAGGATAGAGCTGAACCCGCGCGTCGCCTCGTTGTAGCGGACCCTCAGGAAGCCGGGGACGGAGTGGACGCGACTGGCATAGTAGAAGGGGAGCATGAACAGAGCCACGAAGATCATCGCCGGGATCGCGCCGATCCAGTAGTAGTGTGCCTGCATGATCCCGTACGTCGCCGCCCCGGCGCCCATCCCCATGATCTCCAGCGCCCCCAGGTTCGCACCAAGGAAGGCGAGGCCCGTGATCCAGCTCGGCAGCGACCTACCGGATAGGAAGTAATCCTCCGAGGTCTGCATCTTGGTCCTGAGCACGGCCCCGATACCGAGCACGAACACGAAGTACACCGCGATAATGAAGTAGTCTATCCACGACTCGTTGACAGTGACCATAGGCTGCTGTAATAACGCCAGGGTGCCTACCATAAACCTCTCCCTTCTTATCGCAATTTCGTTGCCGCGATCTCCCTACCGCCCCTATTCCTCAATACTCAGGCAGAGTTCCGACCTCCCCTCAAGATAGTGACCTCCATACGACCGAATGCGCCCTCTGCACGTCGTCCCGATGTCGAGGATCAGCAGGACGTATCTGCCGACGGCCAGGCGATCCGGCCACGGGCCATCGAGCGGAAGCATCCACTCCTGCAGAGCCATTCCCTCTCCTTAATCTCCCTGATGACGGAAAGGTATACCCTCGTCATGTGCGAGTCAAATCGAAAGGTACTCAGAAACCCGAAACCGCCACTTCCGCGACATTTCGGGCCAATATACGCCTCGGCCACAACATCCGAAGTTCGATCGCGTCGTCGTGTACCACCTGTCGAGCAGTAAGATTACGGAAACCTGTCGCACGACTACGACCCATATTCACCGGACGAGTTCTGGCCCTAGCTCGACCACCGCTGGCATCCGACCCGGTCTCGTGCGGGCCGGGATCAGAACGGGACGGACACGAACGGAGAAGAATAACCGGGCGCGCGGGAGAGTACCCTTTCTGCCTCTTCGCGTGTCATACGACGTCGCTCTGCCTCTAGCATCATCGGGACCAGGTTTACGTCCCCTGCCATCGCGAGCCCCGTAACCTCGTCGTGGGAGAGCACCCACGAGACGGCGGCATCCACGTGCTCCTGCCGGTCGAAGGGCTCGTACCAGGTCGCGTACCTCTGGCCGTCCAACGGATCACCCTCGGGCCAGTTGCGGCGCGAGATGGTCTTGATGACGAGTAGTCCCGCATCCTGGCTCTTTACCTCCTCGACGAGCGCCTCGTAATCCGCGCGGTAGTGCTCATCTGTCGACAGGATGTAGTTCCAGGGCGTGAGCACGGTGTCGAACGGGTAGCGTCTCAAGGCTTCGAGGTGGGTCGCTGGGGCCCCGTTGCCGTGGCCGGTGATGCCTATGGCCCCGACGAGGCCCTCTTCTTTCGCCTCGATGGCGGCTTCGAGGGAGCCGTCGGGGCCCGAGGCCCTGTCGAGGTCTTCGAGGTCGCCTACGGCGTGGAGTTGGAGGAGGTCCACGTTGTTCACGCGCAGGCGTTCGAGGGAGGCGTGAATCTGGCGTTTCGCCGCGTCCTTCTCGCGCAGGCCTGTCTTGGTGGAGAGGAAGATGCGGTCCCTGATCTCACCCATCCAACGCCCGTACTGCAACTCGGAGTCACCGTAGTCGGCGGCTGTGTCGAAGTGGTCCACACCCGCGTCAAGCGCCTGTTGTATGGCCCTGTCCGAGTTCCCTTCCGTGGTTTCGGAGAGCGCCGCCCCACCGAAGGTGAGCACGGAGTTCTCCCGACCCAGACGTCCAAGACGACGGTGTTCCATGCCTCGCTCCTCTCTCAGCTTCCCCGGCTACCTCTATCCCTTCCCCAATTGATTAGCAGCGTAACCACCTCGAACGGCCGCACCGCGAAGCGCACGGCGCCGTCGCGAACCTCGACCGGCCCCTCCGGTTCTTCGAGGAGGTTGGCGCGTTGCACGCTCTCGACGGGGTATGCGAAACGCAGGGTGCATTCCCCACGGGCGCCGTGCGGTTCGTAGAGGCGCAGGATCTCACCCCGCCCGTCCTCGGCCGGCTTGAGAGCCCCGAGCGCGAGCACTACGCCCTCAGCTTCGAGGAGTTCGTGCTCCTCCAGTTCCGGGCCGCCGTTTTTCACGACGAGCGGGCTGTTTAGGGAGAGGGCCTCCCCGGTTACGCCGGCCTCGGTCCAGTCGCCGGGATGCGGGAAGAGGCTGTAGGTAAAACGGTGCTCACCCTCGTCGGCCAGCGGGTCGGGGTAGAGCGGTCCACGGAGGAGGCTGATGCCGAGGACGTTGTCCCTGGCGCTGTGTCCGTACTTGCCGTCGTTGAGAAGGGCAACACCGTAGCCAGGCTCGGAGAGGTCGGCGAAGCGGTGTGCGGAGACCTCGAAACGCGCCTCGTCCCAGGACGTGTTGCGGTGGGTGGGGCGCTTCACGACGCCGTACATGGTCTCGAAGGTCGCCTCGTGGGAACGGACCCGCACCGGGAACAGCGCCCGCAGGAGCACCTGCCGCTCGTGCCACCCCACACCCGTCTCGACGTCCAGACGCCGCGAGCCGGCGAGCAAGATGTAGGTTTGCGAGATCCTGGACCCGCGAAAACGCCGCTCGACGCGCACTGCCGCGCGCAACGGCCCTCTCTCCACCGCCTCCACGCTCTCGGCACCAGGTATTTCCTCACCTTCCGCCTCGTATCCCGCTTCCACGTCCCAGGCGTCCCAGTTCGGCGGCTTGTCCGCGTAGGCGAACAGCCGGTTGCCCCGGCCTTCCAGAACCTCTCGCCCGGCCTCCTTGTCGTAGACGGCGTGAAGGCTGCCGTCGGCGCCGATCTCTACCCGCAGAAGCTCGTTCTCGATGGCCGTGCCATCTACCCGGACGCCCGGTGTCGCCGGGCGAGGAGCGTCGGCCGGGAAATCATCCTGCAGTTCCACCGACGTCCATCCCAGGCCCGGAACCGTGCGGCCGGGGGCGTGGATCAGGAGTCCTCCCGCGACGCGCTGGGTGGGAAGCCGTTCGCCGTCGGGGGCAACTACCGATCTGGCGCCGGAATCCTCCAAGACGGCGGTGAGCGGCCTCGGATGCAGGGCGGCGTTGGCCACGATCGCACCGTTCGCTAGGCCGGTGTTATCTCCCGCCAGCTCCGCTAGTGCGCGGTCGCGCAGGTTTTCGGCGGCCGCGACGGCGTCCTCGAGGTCGCGATGGGTGTCTTTGTAGACCTCCGAGATCGAGCTTCCCGGCAGGATATCGTGGAACTGGTTGAGGAGCACCGTCTTCCAGAGCCGCTCCAGTTCATCTCTCGGGTACGCGGCACCGCGCCGGGCGGCGAGCGTCGCGAAGGCTTCGGCTTCTTGCAGCCGGTGCTCGGCCTCGCGGTTGAGCTTCTTGACCTTCGCCTGGGATGTGAGGGTGCCCCGGTGCAGCTCCAGGTAGAGTTCTCCGACCCACCTGGGCAGCGCGTCCTCTGGGAGCGAG
>DATDKB010000018.1:0-6763 GCA_036520255.1 Rubrobacter sp.
GCTCGTCCAGCCTGGTCTCCGCGGTCTGGGTTCCCCACACGATGCCCTGGTGCAGATCGGTGACGCGCGTCAGGTCGTTCTTGTTGTAGTAGGCGAACAAGAGCTGATCCTGGGTCTTGGTCATGTGGTAGATGCTGCCCGGGTTCGACGGGTAGAGGATCTCCTGCTCTACAAACTCGCCCCCTGCGGTCTCGACCTGGACCGTCAGATACCCCTCGGGGATCTGCATCCCGGCCGTGCCGTAACCGTAAACGCCCATGGTCCCCAGATGCACCACGTGGGTGTCGAACCCGCTCTCGGTGATCGCCGCCAGCAGGTTGTTGGTCGCGTTGAGGTTGTTATCCACGGTGTAGCGCTTGTGGTAGCTGGACTTCATCGAGTAGGGCGCAGCCCGTTGCTCGGCGAAATGGATGACCGCGTCGGGCTGCCACTCGAGGAGCAGGTCCAGAAGCTGGCGGTAGTTCTCGGCGACGTTGATGTTGTGGAAGTCTATCCGGTTGCCGGTTAGCTCCTCCCAGGCGCCAAGGCGCTTGCCCATAGGGCGGATCGGGGTGAGGGACTCGCATTCCAACTCGACGTCTATCTTGCGCCGGGAGAGGTTGTCGACTACGGCCACCTCGTATCCTTGCGCCGAGAGGTGCAGCGAGGTGGGCCAGCCGCAGAAGCCGTCGCCGCCTAGAACGAGTACCTTCATCACACGCGCTCCCTTCTTGCTCTACGATGCGTCTATTTTATCGTTCAGAGTCAACAGCTCGAACCGAACATGCCAGCCGACGATTGTAACGGAAAAACGGTCAGGCGGGTACCTGATCTGCGTAAACGTCCTGTTCCGTTCGTCCCGCAGGTCTACCTCCGGGCATGGCTCCGACGGCTCAGCGGACGCTATCTTAACGCAGATTAACGCAAATTAACATCGGAACCCCGCCCGGGTACAATAGCCCCCGCACAGGAGTTCGGCGAAGGGCATCCCAAAAGGTGGCACCGGAACAGGAAAAGACTGCTCGCCCGCCGGCGAAACCGTCTTCGGGCCCTGGGGGACGAGCACGCGCGGCGGCCGTCTTGCTCGCCGGTCTCGGCGTCTTTGCGCTCGTCTTCGTGCTCTACCTGAAGACGCTCTCCCCGACCGTGCTCTATCTTCAGGACCCGAAGCTGCTCGACGCGGTGATGGTGCAGATGCAGGTCGCCGTTCTGGGCATCACGCACCCAACAGGCTACCCGACCTACCTCATGCTGACGCACCTCTTCACCTACCTGCCGTTCGGCGACCCCGCCTACCGCGTCAACCTTGGTTCCGCAGTCTACGCGGCGCTAGCGGTAATTGTGGTCTACCGAGCTGGGCTCCTGCTCAGCAAACGAATCGTGGCTGCGGCCGCCGGCGCACTCGTCTTCGGATTGGGGGCCGCCCTCTGGTCCCAGGCCGTCATCGCTGAGGTCTACACCCTGAACGCCCTGCTCGTGTCGGTGACCATCGTCGTCCTGCTGCTCTGGCGCGAGCGCCACAGAGACAGCTACCTGTTGCTCTCGGCCTTCTTGGTGGGGCTCTGTTTGACCAACCACCTCACCAGCGGGTTACTCGTGCCGGCGAGCATTCTCCTCGTCGCCCTCGTGGACCGGCGCAAGCTAAAGGATATCCGGCTCGTCCTCAAGGGTGCCGGGCTCTTCTTGCTCGGGCTCGCGCCGTATCTGTACCTGCCGATACGGGCCGCGATGGGCCCGCCGATGGACGCGAACAACCCTGACAACTTCGAGCGGTTCTGGTACGTGGTAAGCGGGGGGAACCTGACCGGCTCTTTCTTCTCCTTCGGGCCTTCGGAGTTGCCGGGAAGGATGCTCTTCTACTGGGAACACCTGCTCGAGAATATGCCATTCTTCGTTGTGATGGTCGCGCTCACTGGCGCCGTCGTCGTATTGTTAAAAGATCGCACGTCGGGCATATTCCTCGGGTTTCTCTTCTTCGGCTGGCTCTTCTACGCCGTCGAGAACGACATCCCTGACATCGACCTCTACTTTATCCCGACCTACCTCGTGCTCTCGTTGTGGGCCGCAGCCGGGTTCGGGGCGCTGCTCGACGAGGTCGAATCCCTCGTCGGCGGCCTTTCGAGGGTGGCGAGGTGGGGTGTCGTCGGTGGGCTCTCGGCGGTGCTGCTCCTCTTGCCATTGTTCGGCGTGGGCGACACCTACGCTAAAAGCGACATGAGCGGGGTGTACCGGGGGCAGAAGGAGATCCAGGCCGTCGCCCGGAACGCCGCGCCGAACGCGACCATTTTGCACCACAGGAGCAGCATGTGGTACATGGTGCTAGTCGAGAAGCGTCGCACGGACCTGACCATCGTGGACCCGTTCTTCCACAACACGGATGCCTCCTACGCCGACATCGTGTGGCCTGCTGACGTAGACCTCGCGACCACGGACCGCCGCTACGGTACCGACGACCTCTCGGGGGTGAAATCCGCAGAGATGGCAGCAAGGAAGGGCCGCGTCTACCTGCTAGACCAGGAGTCCACGAACCTGGACCCCTTCCGAAAAGCCGGTTTCAAGGTGGTCACCGTAGAGGAAGGCCTTCTCTACGAACTGCTACCGCCAGGCAGGGAACCCTACGCGAAAGGCGGAGGCTAGTAACTCTTCTGCTGGCCGGCCTCAGGCTGGGTGCCGTCTGATTGGCCGCCTTCGGCCGCGCGGCATTCCTCTGAGGTGCACTTTCTGAGCGACTCGAGTTGCGCCTCTAGCCGCTGCTTGAGGTCAGGCGGTGCTGTTTCGTACGCGTTGCGCAGTTCGTAGGGGTCTTTTCTCAGGTCGTAGAGTTCGTGTTCGCCGGTCTTGTATTCGACGTACAGGTAGTTGTTCGTTCTGAGGGCCTTCATCCAGGGTCTTCCCCACTTCTCGCTCAGCTGGGCGCTCGCGGCCGAGGTCCTGCGCCAGTTGTTGGGCAGCGGGTCGCCCGTGAGCAGGGGCGCCACCGTGCTCTCGGTGACGAAGGGGGGCTGGGCCACCCCGCTCCGCTCCGCGACGCCTTCGAGGACGAAGCGCTGGCGCCAGTCTTCGAGGGGTGGCGCGTTGCCTTTGAGGAGCGGCACGAGCGAGCGCCCGTCTACGAAAGAAGGTGTTCTGGCCCCTTCGAGGTTGGCGAAGGTAGGCGCGAGGTCGTTGTTCAGCACCATGTGTTGCAGGGTCCTGCCTTCGGGCACGCCGGGACCGCGCACGATAAGCGGCACCCTGATGTCCTCTTCGTATGGCGTCCACTTCCCGGCGCCCAGGCGATGCTGGCCAAGGTGGAAGCCGTTGTCCGAGGTAAAGAAGATGTAGGTGTTGTCGAGCTCGCCTGAGTCGTGCAATGACTTGACGAGGTCCCCTATCATGTCGTCCACGGCCAGCATGGACTGCAGGCGCTTGCGATGCAGCTCATCCATGTAACCCTTCTGCTCCGGGCTCAACTTGGGGTTGTCCTTGATCCAGCCTGGCTTGTCGGAGACGCCTTTTTCATCGAAGTTGGGCGGCAGCGGCAGCGAGACCTCCGGGTAGGCGTTCTCGTCGCGGGGAGCCGGGGTGGCAGGCTGGTGGGGGGCCTTTGTGCCGATCCACATCAGGAAGGGCCTGTCTGCCGTAAAGAACGGCGGGTCGGCGCCGGCCGTCCTCATGATGTAGTCGGTTGCCTTGTCAGAGATCACGTCGGTGTCGTAGTCGGTTTCGGGGTCGTAGTCGACCATATGCCCGTTCTCGTTGAAGGTGTGGCTGAGGTAGTTACCCGTCACCGCGTACCACTCGTCCCACCCTGGGGGGATGTAGGTATCGTTGTACCCGTTCAGATACTTCCCGAAGAGGGCCGTCCTGTAGCCCTGCTCCTTGGCCCAGGTGGCGATCGTCGAGTTCTCGTGACCGAGATAGCGGAACTTCTCGAAGCCGCCGAGCGGCGGCTCGTTGCTCAGGATCTGATGGTTGTGGGTGTACTGGCCGCGCAAGATGGTGGCCCTGCTCGGGCAACACAAGGAGTTGCTGACGAAGGACTCGTCGAACGTCGTGCCCTTGTCGACGAGCAGCTTTTTCAGGTTAGGCATGTGCTTGAGCGTGCTCCGGTTCAGGTCTTCCGAGGCCAGGTCGTCAGTGACGATGAGGACCACGTTCGGGGGTTTCGGCTTCTCGGCCGTCTCTTTGGGCTGCTTACCTTCGGCCGCGGGGAAGCAGGCCGAGAGCGCGCAGGTCACGGCCAGCCCCAGGAGCGCGTATATCCCTATGAAAAGCGTTCTCTTCGTGCGATCTACCGCCTTCGCGTTCGTATCGACAGACGGGCCTCGGCGGAGAGCCGTTCCGGTTTCTCTAGCTTTTCCCTGGACGCGGTACGCACAAGCTAGCTCTCGTATGTCCGAGTCTAGGTTTCCTCAAAGTTAAGTGTTATACATTCCCGCGATGGACGAGTCCACTTCCAGAACACTCAAACACCGGGGTGGCGTTTGATCGGCGACCTGATCCAGGCCCTCCCCGCTGTCCTGCTGATAGGGGTTCTTCCTGGTTGGTTCTGGGCCAGAATCTTGCTCCGATCTGACGACCTCGCCGAACGGCTAGCCTACACTATCGCGCTCTCCATAACGCTGGTACCAACCGCGGCCCTGCTACAAGTTTACCTCTTCGCGACGGGCGTCACCCTTACTGTGACCCTCGTTTCGGCGGCTCTGGTCTTCCTCGCGGGCCTGGCCTTCTACCTGCTGTCCGGGCCCGCCAAAAAGGGCGAGGAGCCGATCTGTAGCCTGCCTTCGCCTCCGGGCTTTTCCACGCTAGTACCCCTGGTCGGGGCCCTCGCGCTGGTGCTCGTGATGCTCCTCGGCCTGGCGCCGGGCGAGTGGTTGATGATCCCTATAGCCGTCCTCGTGCTCGCCGCGGGTGCGGCCTACCTGTGGGCACCGCGGGGGAGGGAAACGATCCGAATAGGGCAACTGGAAGGCGGAAGACACATCGCCCCCGCGATCCGCTACGCCTTGCTCGGCGTGGTGTTTCTTCTCGTGCTCGCGCGCGGATACCTCGGGCCCATCGTCAACGGCTGGCCCTTCCCGAGGGGCATCGACCGCTACGAGCATGCGGTGATGACCGGCATGATGATGAGGAGCGGGTCCAACGAGTCGTTCATGCTCTATCCGCCAGGGTTCCACCTGCTTACGGCCATGATCTCGCGCCTCAGCGGCTTTGAACCGCTGGAGGTCTTCCCGATCCTAGCCCCCACGCTCCCGCTGCTTTGCGCGCTGGCGTGTTACGCGCTGGCGAGGCGCATGTGGGGCTGGGAGTATGGGGTGGCCGCCGCTCTCACCTCCGGGCTGCTCCTCGGCAGCACGTACCTGCAGTTCGAAGAGGCGCGATTGCCGAACTTTATAGGCGAGTACTTCCTGATCGTGCTCGCGGTAGCCGCCCTGATCGGGGTGTACTCCTCACTGGGGATACGAGGCGGTCTACTTCTTGCCCTGCTCGGCTCATCGACGGTGCTGTACCACCAGATCGCAGGCTATAGCCTCGCCGTGCTGCTCGGCGTGATCTCCATCCTGTTCTTACCCTACCTGCTCCTGCGGGATCGCAGGAGGGGCATCTACCTCCTGCTCTCGCTCGTCCTTCTCGGCCTCTTCGCCGTGTTCTACGCCTGGGACACCTACGACCTTCCGAACCTGCTGGCGGGGATACTAGGCGGGTCGGAGACGGGGAGGGGCGGAGAAGCCGTGGCTATGGCGATAGGGACCAAGCCGGCCAACGGCCCCGGGCACTTCCTGATGACCCTCTCGCCTCCCGTCCTCTGGCTCGGCCTGCTCGGTCTCCCTCTCGTGCTCGCGGGCCGCGAGAACGCGGACGGTACGCCAGACATCCTGGCGCGCCTCACCCTGCTCCTGTGGACTCTGCTGCTGTTCTTCGGCAGCCTGACCTCCTACAGTGGCTTCCCCGACCGCTTCGAGCGCGACCTCGGCGTGCCGCTGGCACTTCTCGCGGCCCTTGCTCTCGTCACCCTGCTGCGGGTGCCGCTCTCGCTCAGGCCCGTCGGGGGCGGAGGCCTGGCTGCGGTCGTGCTCGCGGTTGCCTTCTCAGCCACCATCGTGGGCGCGCAGTCGGTAGGGAGCCTGGAGCAAGCCACCAGGTCTAGCACGCGCCCCAAAGACAGGCCGGCCCCGGCCGAAGTCGTCGCCGCCGGAACGTGGCTCCGGCAACACAACCAAGGCGGAAGCATAGTCTCCACACCGTACCTCGACTACGTTCCGAGCCGCGCCATGCTCGCGATGGGCGGTTACACCAGAATGCAATCCTACGACGCGGGGAGGATCGAGCGCGCAAGAGACCTCCCGCCATTCGGGGCCGGTCCACTGTGGGACGCGTTGCACATACTCAACAACCCGACCGGAAAACGCACCGCGCAACTCATCGGGAAGAACGATGTCCGCTACATCTTGTTCCACAAGAGCTCCCCCGACGCAGACTGGCGCCAATACGCGCTCCAGAAGGACCTCTACAAAACTGTCTTCCAGAACAACAGCGTCATCATTTTTACCCCCCGCAGCGGGTAGAGTGGTTCGCAAGGGGTCAAGCCGTTTATAACCTTTTACCTGATTGCTGAAAGCTGACGGCTGATGGCGCGTATAGAATCCCCCGGCGGCGCGCGAGATTCCGAACCAGTGAAGAAACTCGACGGAGACAACAGGAAGGGCAGCGGGGTGGCTTTCGTGCTCGCGGTCTACGCGGCGAGCCGCCTCCTCTACCTGATCTCCGGCCCCTGCTCGCCAGGCTCGTGCCGACTTCCGGC
>DATDKB010000019.1:0-8314 GCA_036520255.1 Rubrobacter sp.
AAGTCGCCGCTCGTGACCGAGATGAAGCTATCTCATGAGAAATGGGTAAAGAGGAGATTAGATCCACTTGGCGAGCACTACACAGGTGGCGTTTTGTTGCATATTTTGAGGTAGACCTTTTCTGAAGGTCCGCCCTCGGTAGCAGGCTCTGGGTATTTATGAGATGAGTTCTAGTCGTGTACGCGGTGCGCCACTCCCGATCGGCGCGCTCCTGGTGGTCACGACCGCCTCATGAGACCGTCCACCTCGAAAGGGACAATCATGGCCCGTTCGATCCTTTCAGCAACGCCCGCCGTGCTACCTGCGTCCTCGACGCCCCGCTCGGGGACGCTCCCGAGACGATACCGGGCTTCGGGACACGACCGTGCCACGAGAGTTGGATGCAAACCCAAACCGAAGCTTTCTTGGTATCGACTCGCCACCGTTTAAGGACCGTTGGTGGTAGGCCGCCGTGAACGACCCACGGCGGATCGCACGAGGCTGTGCCGAGACTGTTTCGACTCCTCGGCTTAGCGGTGCTTACCGTGTGTAACTAAGGAAGTGGATTCCCGCCACCGTGTGTGACTAAGGAAACCGTACTGTGTAACTAAGGAAGCCACGCTCCGAGTTCGAGTTGGTCATACTGTGTAACTAAGGAAGCCATGCCCCCGTTTACCCGTGACGCCCTTTGCCCACCACGACCGGCCAAATCCTCCGCTTCAAGTCTCCACTATACCCTAGACCTCGACCACAGCTTAACGTCAGCCGACCAGTATTAAAACCGTGAACAAGCGGTTAAACGGGTATCATCGGGCACGAAGTGGACCGTTTTTGGGGTGTCTGGCGACCGCTATGCAGCTTTTCCCGTTCCTTTTTCGCTCGAACCGACCGTCCGCCAACCCTCACCCCCAACCGCAAGGTTTATCGCTCGCTCTACTGTGTAACTAAGGAAGAATGGAGGGGTCGTGGCGTCACCCGGAAGGACGACCGTGGTCGCCGCTGCTTTTCCTTAGATACACAGTAGGGACGTTCAGGCGGCACCGTGTAACTAAGGAAGGACTACTGTGTGTGCAGGGAAGGATACTGTGTATCTAAGGAAATCTTACCGTGTAACTAAGGAAATCCTGTGCGAGATTTACCTGCAAAATGAGGGTTTTTCGAAAACGCGCTCCGTTTCCTGTTAGACAACTGTTTGTTGATGGTGTTTTGTTCTGACAACAGGAAAAGTTCCAGTAAGGGATGCCTGGGAGGATCTGGGGAGGTCAGCGGGGGCTTTGAGCATTCGCAAGGAGCAGGCTAGGAACATAGTCCCGGCGGAGGGGAACTTCGAGGAGCACCCTTACTTCCGGGTTGGTGACAGGAACGCCGGCACCGGGATTATGCAATTCGAGAATGAGCTTCGCACCAGGGATGGGAACGTGATGCAGCAGTCCTGGGTGGTCAGGGCGGCTCACGGGAGGGGGTTGCCGGGGCGCTACGACCAGGACGTGTACGTCGCCTTGATGCAGCTCATCGACGCGAAGGGCCTCCCGGAGGACGGCTGGGTGAGTTTCTCGGTCTACGAGCTCGTCGAACTCATGGGCAAGCGACATTCCGGGAGGGAGTACGGGCAGGTCAGGGAGTCTTTGCAAAGGCTTGCCACGACGTCGGTGGAGAGCAAGAACGCCTTCTACCACAAGGGAAGGAAGGCCTACATAAGCGACACCTTCAGTTTGCTCACCGACGTGAAGCTCGCGGAGTACGAGGGGATCGCGGGCGAGCGCAAAGACCGAAACCGCGTGCATCTCAGCCAGTACTTCGTCGACTCCTACCGGGCCAACTACCTCAAGCACATCGACGCCGGGTTCTACTTCTCCCTCTCGAGCCCCATCGCCAAGAGGCTCTATCGCCTCGTCGACAAGAAGCGCGGCGGCAGGAGAGGTTGGGAGGTGGAACTCTTCTCCCTGAAGTCGAGGATCCCCTTGAGCGACTATAGGTACGTCTCCAAGGTGAAAGAGAAGCTCGCCCCGGCGCACGAGGAGCTTATCGTGAAAGGTTTCTTGAGGGGCGTCTCATACCGAAAGAACGACGGCGGACAGGAGTACGCGGTCTACGAGATCACCGAGGACTTCCATGCCAGGAGGGCCGCCATCGCCTCTAGGTCCCTCAACGCAGACGAGCTGTTCTGCGTTCAGCGGGTGCAGGCCGAGGGCATGGCGCGCGAGACGGCCGAGGAGCTCGTCGCGACCCACGGCGCGGCCCGCGTCATGCACTACGTGGAGGCCCTCCCCCACCAGAAGAACATCCGCAACCCCGCCGGCTGGCTGAGGAAGGCCATAGAGAACAACTACGAACTCGACATGCCCCCGGCGCTCTTCGGCGCTTCCCAGGACGAATTCCTCCCCCACTCCCCGGATGCCCACTACCTCGAGGCGGCCCCAGAACCGGACCCCGCGGAGGATCCCGCTCCGCCCCCGGAGCTGCTGCAGCCAGATCCCTCCGCCGAGGAGGCCTGGGGCTTGGTCGTTTCGGAGGTCCAGGATCGAATAGACGTCTCGTCGCTGCGCGTCTGGTTCGAGGGAAGCTTCGGCACCTCATTGGAAGGCCATACCTTGACCGTGGCCGTCCCCAATTCCTTCGCCAAAGAGTACATCGAGAGCCGCTTCGGTGACGTGCTCGAAGAAGCCGTCGTGAGCCGCCTCGGTGAAGGGGCAAGACTAGAGGTAATAGTCGGCGAGCGTGTCCGAGATAGCGCGTGATGGGAGGAGGTTGGCCTCCCCGTCGTAGGGAGTCTAATCTACATAATACCTTCAGGTTCTCGCTGCTCGGATGGGAAGACCTGGGCCTCTCCCCCACTCCCCTCCTCCTCACACGTTCGCCGCCTCGCGTCTACTACTCGACCCTTCCTTGGAGTTTCTCTATTTTTTCTGGGTTTCTGCCTTTCTTTCCTGCTGTTCTTCTGGCTTTCTTCGGTTTCGGGTGTCGTGGCGGTGCTCTGGTTCAGCCGCATGTGTTCTTAACAGTATTATAAGTAGACACTACGGTTTTGTAGACGCAAAATTCCCCTATGTGGTCGTGACAACGATGCTGCTCTGCTGGCAGCGAGCTGCCGGGGCGTTGAAGACGACCCCGAGCGGCTCTCCGAAGCAGTAGCGCGCGACCTAAGAGCGCGGCACGGTACAGCTCTACGATCACGCCTCCCCCACGCTCCGGGCGTAAAACCAAACCGCCGAGAACCACAGCGAAGAGCTGCTCGCCCAGACGGTCGACAACGGGCTCGAGCGCGACATCCCCGAGGGAGAGATCGAAACCGAAGGCGCGCAGGGGGCGCCGGTAATGTTCGAGGTGGAAGGCCCCTCCTTCTACGAACGTGCCGGTCGTCGACTCGAACGAGCGCCAGGTCACGATCGACGTGGCCCTCATCGAAGACGCCGAAGGGCCCCACACGGGCTGCGCCGTCTCCTCGCGCGACTCTGGCGACAGCCTCACCTACCCCGACTCCATCGAGTGGCGCGTCGGCAGCGAGTACACCTGCGGCGCGTAGCAGCCCGTCTTGGCCAATCCGATCGGGTGCCACCAACACCCGCTCGAGGCATTGCAGCTTATTTACATTTTTAAGTAATAATGGAGTAAGTCGCCAGGGCTGCCCGGGTGGAGGAACACCCCACGTCGCGGGAGCGTGAGAGCGAGCTCTGCGACAGGGCGTTACGGGTCTGCGCGTCGGGCTCGTGGAGCCGAGACGTGGTGCGAGGGCTATCGGGGTCTCGTGGCGAGCAGATTTGGACGCTGCGGGCGCTGAGTGGGCGCGTGAGCGCCCGCGGGTGCGGTTCGAGGACGTGTGACCAGCGAGGGAGTTTCTCCTGCCAAGGACGATCTGAGCGCTCGGCTATCCTGTGGCGTCCGCGGCTCACGCAGCGGTGGGGCCCGAGGCGCCCCGTACGGCGCTGCGTCCGGAGGACGGCGGAGGGCTAGGATGGACTTTATGGCGTTTTTACTTAATAATGTAATTAAGACGAGCAAGCGGCATCCGGGGCCGACGGAGAGTGGGCCGGCCGGGGAGCGGAGGTTGCGGGTTTTGAGGGTCGCGGTGTGTAACCTAAAAGGGGGGACGGGGAAGACGATGAGCTCGGTCTACCTTGCGGCGGGACTAAGCAGGCGGGGGAGGACGCTGGGGGTCGACGCGGACCCGCAAGGGTCGTTCCTAAGCTGGTCCGAGGCCGCCGCGCAGTCGAGCTCCGAATTCGGTTTCGCCGTGGTGGCGCTACCGGTGAAGGATCTGCACCGGCGGGTGAAGCACTTCATGGGCTACTACGAGCACCTGGTGGTGGACACGCCGCCGGGGCACCAGGCGATAGTGAGAAGCGCGGTCTTGGCGGCCGACGCGGTCGTGATACCCGTGCAGCCGAGCCTTATGGACCTGGACCGTCTGAGGCCCACGGTGGAGCTGCTGGCGGAGGTGGCGGAGTTGAACGACGTTTCGGTGTACGCGCTCTTGACGCGGGTGAGGCGGGGGACGCGCAGCGCCAGAGAGACGAGGACGGTGCTGGAAGAAGACCTGGGCCTTTCGGTGATTTCTGCAGAGGTGCCGCTGAAGGAGGCCTACGGCATGAGCTTTGGACTGGAGCCTGATGGGCTGATGGAGTACGAGGCCGTTTTGGAGGAGATTGCCGAGACGGAGGAGGTGGCTTAGGGCGATGGCCGGCAAGAAGGCTAGCGACCTCGGAGACAGGTTCAGGAGGGCCGCGGTAAGGGACGGCGCCTCGGGCGGCGCGCCGGCGGTGGTGCCGGGGTTGGGTGCAGACACTGCCGAGAGGACGTCGGCGGCCGAGACCTCCCGAAGCGCGGCCGGGGTACCGTCCGGCGCGGACCGGGGTGAAATGCGCCCTCCAGCCCGGACGCGGCAGAAGGGGGGCGTCGGGCGCAAGGCGAAGGTGGGCTTGCGCCCTGGGACGGGGCGACACAGGTTTACGCTAGACCTCGACGGGGTGCAACACCGTTACCTCAAGCAGCTTGCGCTCGACGCGCAGACCGACATGGCTAGCGTGGTCAGGGTGCTGATCTCCTCGCTGGAGGAAGACCCCGTGCTGCGCAACGAGGTAGCCTTGCGCGCGCGCGGTTCCGCCGACGCGGGATACGGTATGGGGTACGGACGCTAGGGGTGGCGGACGAGACGGGGAAGGGCACGATACGCGGCGCGGCTTGATCGAGCGCGGACTCGAGCGGCCGATCGATCGATGCGCGCACTGGCGCCAGACTGGTCGACCAACCCCATCGAGCGGATCGACAAGGAGATCAAGCGCCGCTCCCGCCTCGTTCGGGATCTTCCCGAACAACGCCGCCGTCATCCGCCTCCTCGGAGCGATCCTGCTCGACATGCACGACGAATGGGTCGCAGCCGAACGCCGCTACCTATCCGAGGGATCCGTGGCCAAGCTCTACACCACCGGCGGTAATGAACTCGTCGCCGCCCTCGAGGGCGGTGCATAGGAAGGAGGCACCGAGGATCGACCTAAAAGCCCCCACTCAGCGGGACTCTGCTTTCGAGCGCCGATCTCTCGAGGACGCGGGGTCTGCTCGCTCTTGGGCCGCTCGGCTTCGGGGGCTGCAGGGGCTCGACGACCTCCCACGGCTCGTCGCTTTATCGGCCCTTTCGTGCCCCCTTTCGCTCTCCTCCGCGGACGGTGGGCCGGCCCGGTTCTCCTAGGGCTTGAAGAGACCGACGAGGTGGCCCTCCGGATCGGCGAACAGCGCGATGCTCAGGCCCCCCGGCACCACGTCCACAGGTCCCATCACCGTCGTGCCGCCCAGGCCCTCGATCTTGCCGAGCGCCTCATCCAGGTCAGCAACCTCGACATAGAAGGTGGCGTGGCCCGGACCGTCATCGTAGGCCGGGCCGACCCCGCCGCCGATGCCGCCCTCGCCACCGGGACGAACCATCGCGTAGCTCGGGATCGGGGCGAACTGCTGCGTCTGCCAGCCGAAGGCGTCCCCGTAGAAGCGCCGGAGCCCCTCAGAGTCCCTGCCGACCACCTCGAAAAACCCGACCGGATTGCCCATCATTGGCTTCTCCTTTCTGTCGCGCCGCCCTGCTGGTGTGGTTGATGGAAAACTACTCCATAATGGCGACAGATGGCGTCGCTTACCTCGGGGATCCGGAGAAAGAGATGTCGCGCACGGCGAGGCTCTTAGAGTTGATGATAAGGGTGCAGACGAGGCCGCGCTTCACGGCCGCCGAGCTGGCCGAGGAGTTCGGGGTCTCCAGGCGCACGATGCAGCGGGACCTCGCGGCGCTCTCGGGGATGGGCGTGCCGCTGCGCTCCACGCCGGGTCCCGGGGGCGGCTACTCGTTGCCCCGCGGCGGCAGGAGGCTCTCGCCCTCCCTGACCGTGGACGAGGCGCTCGCCCTGATCGCCTCCTACGAGGCCCTGCTCAGGTACCCGGTGCACCCCTTCTCGACCCAGGGACTCTCGGCGGTGACCAAGCTGAGGGCCGCCCTGCCCAAGGGGATCGTGGCTGAGCTCGACAGGCTTAGGAGGCGCGTCTTCGTGGCCGGGCCGGCGCGCGGTTACGAGGCTCCGCTGCTGGGCGAGCTGCTACGGGCGGCGCTCGACGGCGCGCACCTACGGGTTACCTACGACTCGATCCGTTCCGGCGTCTCCGAGCGCGTCATCTTCCCCTACGGCCTATACGCCTCGCAGGGGTACTGGTACTGTGCCTGCTTCGATCACAGGAGGGGAGGGAACGCCCCGATGAGGGCGGACCGCTTCCTCTCGGCCGAGAGGGTCGGGGGCTTCGAGGTTCCGCCTGAGCTCTCCATCCAAGAGTGGATGAGCGCCGCGCCGCAGGAAGCGGCGGGCGGCGAGCGGATGCGGGTTCGGGCCCGGGTCACCGAGCGGGGGAGGAAGAGCTTCGAGCTCGAGTCCCTCTTCGGAAGGATCGAGCCCAACGAGAGTGGCCTCGTCGAGGCGGAGATCCCGCGCTCGGAGATAGACTACTACGCCTCTCGGCTGCTGAATGTGGGGACCGACGTCTTCGTCGACTCTCCGCCGGAGCTGGCCGCGGCCATCGAAACCAAGGCCCACGAGATCGTGCTTCTTTACCGATCCCGAACCTCATAGCAGCAGTACGGGAAGAGGCCCGCAACGCAAGTTCGTCGCGAGGCCAGAGCTACGAACATTGGCGGCAACATCACGAGATCCCGAACGTACCGTCCGTGACGGATTTTGTAAGGCGCTCTAAGGCAGGGAGGGTCGGTGTACCACCGGGTAAGGGCGGGCTGGTGGGGGGCCGGGTGGTCCTCCTGTGCCTTTTTAAGGAAAGCGCGGGCGCCGGCCGTCATGTACGCCGAGAGGGCGGCCTCGGAGGCGTCCAAGTCGGCCGCGTGCCAGGCCCCGTTGAGGCGTTGGCCGGTGGCGCCGGAGCCGAGGCTGCGCATTCCGGAGAGGTGGGGCTCGGTGCCGCAGTGCACCCCGCCGCGCTCGGCCATCCATTCGTCGAAGCGCAGGTGGGCGTCTAGGGGGAGGTTCGCTTGGGGTTGAACCCACCTCCCGGGCGGGCCGCCGCTCGCCCCGGTGGGGCGGCGGCCTGTCGGGGCCGCACGATACGGCGCGTCCGGCAGGCTCGAGCGGGCGGCGCGGGCGAAGCTTCGGGCACGGCGCAGGGAGGCCTTCAGATCAGGCCGTGCTCTTTGAAGGAGAAGAAGGCGTCGCCTATGACGAGGTGGTCGAGGACCTCGATCCCCAGCGTCTTTCCGGCCTCGACGATCCTCTCGGTGACGTCGCGGTCCTCGCGGCTCGGCTCCGTCTTGCCCGAGGGGTGGTTGTGGGCCACGACGAGCCCCGCGGCGCTCGCCTGAATGGCCGGCTTGAAAACCTCGCGGGGGTGGACCAGGGATGAAGACAGCGTGCCGACGGAGACGGTGTGGATGCCGATCACGGCGTTCTTGGCGTTGAGGAGCACGACGACGACGAAGCGCTCCCTGTCGAGGCATGCCATCCTTCCCCGGAGCAGGCGATCGACGTCGCCGGGGGAGGAGATCACGGGCCTCTCCGGTCCCGGCTCGGAGACCATCCTCTTGCCGATCTCTGCCGCCGCCAGGATCGCCGACGCCTTTGCCTCCCCGACCCCTACGACGCCGAGTATCTCGTGCGAGGACGAGCGCAGCAGCCCGTGGAAACCGCCGCGCCTGCTGAGGAGTCTGGTAGCGAGGTCCAGCGCGCCCTTCTCGCCGGTGTCGGGTAACGCGCAGAAGAGCACGGCGAGGAGCTCGGCCGGGGAGAGGGCCCCGGCGCCGGCGGCGAAAATCCGCGACCGCGGCCGGATGTCCTCGGGGAGAGGAACCGGAGAGTCGGCAACC
>DATDKB010000020.1:0-2695 GCA_036520255.1 Rubrobacter sp.
GCGGCCCTTCTCGGGGATCATGACCGTCTCGATGGCGTGCCCATCGTGGGTGTAGAAGAGATACTTACGCGTCCCGTCCGTCGCCACCCAGGTGCGGCGCAGATCCAAGACCGCGGCCGGCGCCTCCTCGTTGAGCGTCCCGCGAAGGCTTTGCGGAAGGCTCGTGGCCTCCTGCCAGTCTCGAACGAGCGAGCCGGTGAGGGCGGAGTAGGCCTGGCCGAGACGGTAGGCCGGCTCGCCGTCTCTCTCCAGCACTCTCTGTACGTCGGGTAAGAACTGCGAAGCATCCATGGTCAGGAGATTATACCGGCGCCAGCCCGAACACAAAGTCGCCGCGGAAATCGCGAACAAGTCTCTCCTACCAAACGCTTTCGTAACGCCCTTCGTAACGCTTGGCAGCCGCTCCTGCCGTAAACTGGTATAGGAAATGAAGCCGGTTCGCAAGAGAGATGCTGAATCCTCAAACGGCGAGTCTCCAAAGTGAGTCGCCGGGTCGCCGTTTGGCCCGCGTGGTCGCTGGCTGGCCTCTCCGTGGCCATGTTCGTCGGGGGCATCGCCCTGTACATCCTTGTCCGGGTTGCGCAGCCTCCCGGCGACCCGGCCGTCGAACCCATCAGCAAGCCGTTGATATACGTGCCCTTCCTCATCTTCCCGATCGTCGGAGCCCTGGTAGCATCGAGGCGCCCCGAGAATCCTGCAGGTTGGATCTGCCTTGTAGTCGGCCTCTTCTAGATGTTCTTCGCCTTGGGAGACGCGTTCAACGCTTACGAGCTTGCGACGTCCGCCAAGGTCCCTTCCTCGGTAAAGCTCGACGCGCTACTCCAGGGGACCTGGGTACCATCCGGGGGATTGCTCGGGATCTACATGATCCTACTTTTCCCGGACGGAAGGCTTCCATCGAGGAGATGGCGCCCGTTTGCCCTTTTCTCAGCGGCAGTGATGGCACTTATTCCCGTCGTCTTTACCCCCGTTCCGGGGCCCCTGGAAGATCATCCGGGGGTACGTAATCCCTTCGGGTTGGAGCGATATCCCTGGTTACAGGTGGCGGCAGTATTCGTCGTATTGTTGCTTTCCTGTGTATCCTGACCTCGGCGGCGAGCCTGGTGTTGCGCTACCGGCGGTCCGGCGGGGAGGTGCGCGAGCAGATTAAGTGGCTGGCCTTCGCCGCCTCGTTCGTGGGAGCGGTTTACTTTGGCGGCCTGATCACCCAGCTGCTCTTCGCGCCGGAGTATCTTGACTTCTAACCAGACGCCTCCGTTGTGAGTCTCGCTGTGGCAGAACACTATTTTCCTCAGCTATGCTGAGATTCCCGTAGCCGTGGGCTTCGCGACC
This sequence comes from Rubrobacter sp., assembly GCA_036520255.1. Taxonomy (GTDB): domain Bacteria; phylum Actinomycetota; class Rubrobacteria; order Rubrobacterales; family Rubrobacteraceae; genus Rubrobacter_D. The sequence goes on from DATDKB010000020.1 coordinate 1,333, forward strand.
TGAAGTACCGCCTCTACAACATAGACATCATCAACCGTACGCTGGTCTACGGCTCGCTCACGCTGATGCTCTTGCTGGTGTACTTCGGTGGCGTAACGACCACCCAGGCCCTCTCCCGAACGCTTCCGGGCCAACAGCAGCAGCCCCAACTCGCCGTTGTCGTGTCCACGCTGGCGATAGCGGCGCTTTTCAGCCCGTTGAGGCTGCGCGTCTAGGCGTTCATCGACCGGCGCTTCTACCGCGAGAAGTACGACTCAGCGATACCCTGAAGGCCTTCTCAGCCAACCTGCGGGACGAGACGGACCTGGACAGTTTGAACGCGAAACTGATAAGGGTCGGGCGTGAGACGATGCAGCCGAAACATGCCTCCTTGTGGTTGCGCCCGAATACCGCGTCACAGGGCCATGACGGGCCTACCCCAAACCGGCCGCGGTAAAGGGCTTGCACCGGCGGTAGAATCTGTGGGTGGACTTCGCCGGCCTCAATATTCTGGACCTGTTTATCGGCCTCTTCGTCGTCGTCTCGGTACTGCGCGGGGCGAGGACGGGCTTTCTCGCGGGCGTCTTCTCGCTCGTCGGCGTGGTCGTCGGGGCTTCGGTGGGCTCTAGAGTCGCGCAGTCGCTCATGCCCGGCGGCGGGAACCCACTCTACGGCGCTGGAATAACCCTGGGGAGCATCCTCGCCTTCTCCGTGCTCGGGGAGGTCGTCGCCAGGTCGATGGGGGGTTCGATCAGGAACCGCCTCATGGGCCCGACTTCGGGGACACTGGACGGGCTGGGCGGCGCGGCGCTCGGGCTCGCACTCTCCCTCGTGCTGGTGTGGGCGGTCGGCGTCTTCGCCCTCCAGTCACCGCCCCTGGCCGCTCTGCAGCCCGCGGCGCAGGACTCCAAGATCCTGCAAGCCCTCAAGGAACGGATGCCGTCAGAGCTCCTGATACGGGCGGTCGCCGATCTGCAGCCGCTACCAAAAATCCATGGTCCCGAACCAGAGGTGGCGGCCCCGGAAGGGAACATCAAGAACGACCCCGACGTACAGGCCGCGAGCGAGCGCACGCTTCGCGTGAAGGGTATAGCCTGCGGCTACGGCGTGGAAGGCTCGGCCTGGGTAGCAGGCCAAGACCTGGTCGTCACCAACGCCCACGTCGTAGCCGGCGAAACGGCGACCCGGGTGCAGATCGGTGGCGAGGGACGGTATCTGCCCGCCGAGGTCGTCGTCTTCGACGAAAGAAACGACATAGCCGTCCTGCGCGTGGACGGTCTCGGCCTCGATCCGCTGCCCGTCGCGGCGGCCAGGCCCGGCGAACAGGCGGCCGTGATCGGGTTCCCCGAAAACGGTCCGCTCGACATCGAACCTGCCCGCACGG
>DATDKB010000021.1:0-3618 GCA_036520255.1 Rubrobacter sp.
CTTCATGGGAGGCAACCTGCACCCCGTTCACCCAGACCCTCGCCCGGTAATCCACCGCGCCGAAGTGGAGAAGTAGACGTTCGTCGTCCGATGTCGCGTATCGGAAGGTGCGGGCGTACCAGACCACGTCGTGGAAGGCCGTCTCCCCGATGCCGGACAGCTCTGATTGGTAGCAGAAGGGGACGACTATGGTGCGGCCGAAAGACGATCCCCCCGCGCGAAGGCTTTCAGCGGTAACGTTTTGCCAGCTTTCGGCCAGTCCTGCGTCCGCGTCGTCGAAGGCGAAGTGCCACTCGCCGTTCAGGTTGATCCAGCCCTCCCTGCGGAACTGAGGGCGCGGGTATTCCGACCTCGGTACGGCTTCGCCTACCACAGGTGGTGGACCTCGTCGCGTACGTATTCCTCGTATATCTCGCGCGTCCGCCGCATGGCCTCTTCCGAGAGCGGTAGCATCTGGGCGGCGGCGACGTTGTCCTCGACCTGGGAAGAGTTCTTGCCGCCAGGGATGGCGCATGAGACGGCCGGGTGCATGAGGATCCAACGCAAGGCGAACTGAGCGAGGGTGTGCCCCTCGGGCACGAGCTCCTTCAACTCCTCCGCTGCCTCAAGCCCCGTCTCGAAGTTCACGCCGGAGAAGGTCTCTCCACGGTCGAAGGCCTCTCCCTCGCGGTTGAAGGAGCGGTGGTCGTCCTCGGCGAAGGCGCGGTCGGCGCTCATCTTGCCCGAGAGCAGGCCGCTCGCAAGGGGCACGCGGGTCAGGACTCCTACATTGCGTTCTTCGGCGAGCGGGAAGAACTCCTCGGCAGGCTTCTGGCGCAAGATGTTGAAGATGATCTGGACGGTCTTCACGTTCGGGTAGCAGAGCGCCATCCGCGCCTCTTCTACCTTCTCGACGCTCACCCCATAGTTGCGGACCTTGCCCGTCTCCCGCAGCCGGTCCAGCGCCTCGAACGTCGAGTCCTGCCGATACGCCTCCGTCGGCGGGCAGTGGAGCTGCAGGAGGTCGAGCGTCTCGACACCCAGGTTCTTAAGGCTCCGCTCGACGAAATCCGAGAGGTTCTCGTGGTTGTAGCCTTCCGCGGTATGGGGTTCGAGGCGGCGTCCGGCTTTCGTCGCCACGAAGATCTCATCGTTCGGGCGGTCCTTGAGGAGGCGTGCGATCAGCTTCTCGCTCCGCCCGTCGCCGTAGACGTCAGCCGTGTCGAGAAAATTGACCCCGAGGTCGACAGCCCGGTTCAGGGCGGCGTAGGCGTCGTCCTCGTCAACGGCGCCCCACTCGCCCCCAAGAGCCCAGGTGCCGAGGCTGATCTCCGAGACGCGCATCCCCGTCTCTCCAAGATCTCTATAGTTCAAGGCTCGATCCTTTCCGATATCTTCCTACTCCAGCCCGTTGCGCCGGATGACCTCAGCGTACCAGCGGGCGCTCGACTTGGGGAGGCGACGTTGCGTCCCGTACTCGACGAACACGAGCCCGAACCGCTTCGAGTACCCTTCGGCCCACTCGAAGTTGTCCAGGAAAGACCACACCATGTAACCGCGCAGGTCTACGCCCCGTTCGATCGCCTCGTGCGCGGCCCGGAAATGCCTATCGAGGTACGAGATGCGCTCCTCGTCGTCGACGCCGCCCTCGGGGTCTATGTAGTCGTCGACGGCGCGCCCGTTCTCGGTAACGTAGATCGGCACGTCGGCGTAGTCTTCCTTGATCCGAACCAGCATCTCCGTGAGCCCGTCCGGCTCCACGGGCCAGCCCATTGCCGTCTTTTCACCCGCGTGCGATATGACCGGACGCGCCCCGAGGTCGGCGAAAGGGACACTCTTGCCCACTTCGACGGGCGCGTCGCGAACGGTATTCCTGAAGTAGTAGTTGATGCCGAGAAAGTCGATGGGAACTGAGATCTTCCTCAGGTCCCCATCCCGGACGAACGAGAGGTCAGCGCCGCGTTCTGCGTAAAACGAGAACACGTCCTCGGGGTACTCGCCGCGAAACAGGGGGTCCATGTAGAGCCTGTTCGCCTGTCCGTCGACCCTGAGGGCGGCCACCCTATCAGCTTCGGTGTTTCGTGAAGGGTGGCCCGGGTGCAGGTTCAATGTTACCCCGAGCTGGTTTTCGTCCCCGGCTGGGCGCATCCTTTCCATCGCCAGACCGTGGCCCAGCAGAAGGTGGTGGGTTGCCGCGAGGGCTTTATTGCTCTCTTTGTATCCCGGTGCGTGGACGCCGAGACCGTAACCCATCCATGCCGCGACCCAAGGTTCGTTCAGGGTGATCCAGAATTTCACCTCGTCCGACAATGCCTCGTAGAGGATGTTTGCGTACTCCGCGAAGCGTTCGCTCGTCTCCCTGCTCGTCCATCCGCCGCGGTCTTCGAGCGCCTGCGGCAGGTCCCAATGGTACAGCGTGAGGATCGGCTCGATGGAGCGTTTTCTCAGGCCATCGACCAGGCGCCTGTAATGGTCGAGCCCGTTCTGGTTGGTGGGTCCGGTCCCCTCTGGCTGAACGCGTGGCCAGGCCACGGAGAAGCGGTACGCCTGCATCCCGAGGTCGGACATCAGGTCGAGGTCTTCTTGCAGGCGGTGGTAATGGTCGCAGGCAATGTCTCCCGTGTCGCCATGGCGGACCTTGCCCTTGGTGTGGCTGAACGTGTCCCAGATCGACGGTCCGCGTCCGTCCTCTGTGGCGGCGCCCTCGACCTGGTAGGCGGCCGTGGCCGCGCCCCACAAAAAGTTCTCGGGGAATCTCACCCTTGCACCTCGCTTTCGGCCTCCCGGATCATCCTCTCGGCGCCTCTCGCAGCACCGCGACTTCGAGGGAATCCAGCATCAGCATCGAATCATGCTCCTTCTCAGTGAGGAGATCTAGGCCTGGCACGGGTAGGCGGACCTCAACGGCCTTGTCGTTGTGGTTGAGCAGGAAGAGGAACGACGCATCTTCCGTCTTGCGGCGCACGGCGTCGATGCCAGGCGGAGCCTGGATGGTCGGATCCACGCCGGCCCGCTCGCATACGGTCTGCACGAGCATCTCGACGTAACGTCCCTCGGGACGTGTGCCGAGGTAGTACGCCGCGCCGTCGCCGAAGGCGTTGCGGGTTACGGCCGGCGTGCCCGCGTAGAAACCTTCTGCATACCAGGCCAGGGATTCCGCGTCCTTCAGGTGGATGAGATCGGCCCACAGGTCGCTCTGGAAAGATTCGCCTTTCCGCGTATCGAGAACGTTCGTCTCCCCGGTCGCCATCGGGAAGAAGTCTTCGATAACGAGGCCGAGCAGGTCTTTGAAGGGGGCTGGGTATCCGCCGAGGCGGATGTGGTCGTTCGCGTCGGCTATCCCCGAGAAGAACGACATCAGGAGCGTGCCGCCATCAGCCACGAAGTGCCGGATGTTCTCGGCCGAGTCATCGGTGACGAGGTACAGGTTCGGCACGACGACGAGCTTGTAGGGCGAGAGATCCGCGCCCGGATGGGCGAAGTCGACGGGGACGTTGGCCTCGTAGAGCGGCGCGTAGAAGATCCGGAGGCCGTCGAGCAATCTCACGTCCGCCGAGGGTTTCGAATCTAGCTCCAGGGCCCACCAACAATTCCAGTCGAGCAGTATCGCGACCTCCGCCTCGGACCGCGCCCCGAGGA
>DATDKB010000022.1:0-8568 GCA_036520255.1 Rubrobacter sp.
TCCGTTCTCGCCCGCGTGGCAACCTGCCGATGCAGGCCAGCAGCTTCGTCGGGCGCGAGCGGGAGCTGGACGAACTTGGCGTGATGCTGGCGTCGAGCAGGCTGCTGACGCTTACCGGCCTGGGCGGTTGCGGCAAGACCCGGCTCGCGCTGCAGACGGCGGCAAACCTGGCAGAAGATTTCGAGGGCGGCGCCGGCTATATCGAGCTAGCCTCGCTCACCGACCCCGAACTCGTGGCCGAGGGCGCGGCGCGGGCATTTGGCTTACGCCCGGTCGGACTTTCGCCGGACGAGGCGCTGCTGAACTACCTGGGGCCCAGAGAGACGCTCCTGCTGTTGGACAACTGCGAGCACGTCATCGAGGGGTGCGCCGGGCTGGCAGATGTCTTGCTCCGCACCTGCCCAGGTCTCAAGATACTCGCGACCAGCCGGGAGGCCCTGCGCGTACCCGGCGAGAGGACCTGGCTCGTTCCGTCCCTCTCGCTGCCCGAGGTGCGGGAAGAGATGGATCCCGGGCAACTGGCGCGCCACGAGTCTGTCCGCCTGTTCGTGGAGCGGGCCAAGGCCGCGGCACCGCCCTTCGGTATCGCCTGGTACGAAGGTGACATCGAGACGAACGTACAGGGCTACGGCAAAGGGTTCTTCGTCGGACGCTTCAACCGGGAGACGTTCGCGATGGACCCGGACAGCGGTAATGCGCCGATCCATCACAGCGATGGTCCTTACCCTGATGCCTCGACCAACCCGGATTTCGCCCCCATCCACACCCACCATCTGGGGCTGTTCTTCGACTCGTCCGGGGCCGCCCGGCGGGCCGGTTGTCCCGCTGACGTGACGCTGTTCAACGGGTAGCACAGGGCAGGGATCAAAGCCCTCTCCACCCGCGAATGCCCCGACAGGCGAGGCCCGTTGCGCGAGGTCGCACCGTAATACCCCAGCCGCAGGAGTAGCCCTTCGAGACTCAGGGGTGGCGCCCATCCGAATTACGGGGGCCCCCTACCGATCGCCTCAACCGCCGACTTTTCAATCCTACAGCAGCTCTCCCTCGCAGACGTATTCGGCAGGCCCTTTCATGTACACGGGCTCACCTTCGCCGGACCACTCTATCTCCACCACGCCGCCGTCCAGGCACACGTTGACCGGATTGTGGGTGAGGCCTTTGGACATCGCGGCGACTGCGACGGCGCACGAACCCGACCCGGAGGCGAGGGTCTCGCCCGCGCCACGCTCCCAGATCCTCATCCTGACCTCGCGTTCGTTCCAGGCGAACCCGAACTCCACGTTCGTCTTCTCGGGGAAGACGGTGTCTTCCTCGATGGGCGGTCCGATGGTGGGAAGATCCAAAGCCTCCACCGCGGCCTCGCTGTCCAAAAATGCTACCGCGTGGGGGTTGCCGATCGAGACGCGCAGGAACCTGAAGCCGCCGACCTCGACCTCGGTGTCGAGACGGGGCGCTCCCATATCCACCCGCGAGGAGCCGTCCTCGAAGAGGATGAGCTTTTTGACCCCCGCGCCCGTGGCGACGGTCAGGGCATCGCCTTCGGCCATACCGCGGTCCCTGGCGTAGCGGGCGAGGCAGCGCAGGCCGTTGCCGCACATCTCGGAGGGCGAGCCATCCGAGTTCAGGTAGACCATCTCCAGGTCGGAGCTCCCGGATGGGGCAGCAATGAGGATACCGTCCGCCCCGACGCCGAAGTGTCTATCGCAGGCTCTTCTGGCGAGGTCGGGCAGGTCTACCCCCTCGACCTCTTCGGGGTCGAAGACGAGAAAATCGTTACCGCAGCCCTGCATCTTGGTGAAGTGCATGGAAAGGATTCTACCGGACGGACGGCGCGCGTTGGCGGCAAAAATACCGTTGGGAAAAGAGAGGTCTGCCCGTATATTTCTCGTGTGAGAACGGAACGCACAAAATATCGTCGCCGCAGGCTCGGGGCCGTGTTTGTAGCCGGCGCCCTCGCCGTTGCCGTGTACACGGCCGGAGGGGTCGGAGCTGAGCCGCAGCCCGCGCATTACACCGTCGCGCCGGGGGATACGCTATGGGGGATAGCCATCGAGCGCACCGCGCCGTGGGAGGACCCGAGACCGAAGGTCGAGGCCATCCGTGAGGCGAACGACCTCTCGGGGTATGAGATCTACCCGGGCATGAGCCTCGAGGTGCCTTCCTCTGTCTAAACGGGCCGTGGCGCACGGTGTCTGGAACACTTTGTCGTAGACTTTCCGTAAAGGTTTTGGCTTTCTTGGTCTCTGGCATAGCGAACGCAGCCACCAACCTGGCGTTCGAGATCAGGCCCTCGCCGAGCTGGCCGATATCCTCCGGCCTCACCATCATGCTGAAGGTGGGCGCCAGCAATGCCTGAGAGTCGCCGACGTGGCATGATAAGCTACCCCGCACGGGGTGGACTATTGCTGCGCGGCGCGAGGAGGTCGGTTAGATGGCGAGGGCGGGAGAGGAGATCTACCTCGCTTCACCACCCGTGCCGGTGCAGAAGCCGGTCCTGGCGACGCTCGCCCCGGTGGGAAGGCTGCTCGGATATAAAGACCACTACCGGAAGTACAGTGCGGCGGATGACCCTGGGGGCGCAGAGCCCCCGTCCACGACTAGCGTGATGGTGAGGGCAGTTGTCCTGGTGGCCTCACTGGTGGTGCTCTCTTCGTTCCTGGCCGGGCGGGCGTGGCGCCTGAGCAAGAGCTAAGCACACGATCAAAGGAGAAGGTTTGGAAGAGCGCGGTGAAGTCTGCCTGGCCGAGGAAGTCGAACACCTCAGGCAACTCGGCCTCTCCGACGAGGAGGTCGCCACCAAATTAGGTGTCGACGTGAGTTGGGTGAAGACCTTGGTCTCACCGGGGCAAGAAGAGCCCGGTCCGGAGTCGAAAGGCTGAGTCATACCGAGTCAGGATGGATGCTAACTGCGCAACGAAATTTGCAGGAGGCGCACGAACCTCGCCGCAGCAGTGGATTCCCGCTCCCCGCTTTCGCGGGGACAGGTTCTGCGCGAATGACGGGTAGAGGGACCCGGCGTGCACCCACGGCCGGATAGCACGAACGCCCAGACGGATTTCCTATGATGCTTCGGTTGGCATACCGCGCTATTCTTCGGCGCGACCTCCGAGGTGCTTTGACAGGAAGCGTTCGGCTGCCGCGTAGAACTTGAGCCGGTTTTCGGGGCGTGCGAAGCCGTGACCTTCGTCCTCGAAGAGTAGGTACTCGTGGTCGATGCCCTTCTCTTTCATAGCGGCGACGAACTGCTCCGACTCGGCCTGCTTTACGCGTGGATCGTTGGCGCCCTGGGCCATGAGCATCGGTATCCTGACACGGTCCACGAAAGTTAGCGGCGAGCGCGACTCGAGGAACTCTCGCTCCGTTTCGGGGTTGCCGACCCGTTCCTGGAAGGTGGAGAGGAGCGGTTTCCAGTAAGGCGGGATGCTTGTTATAAGCGTAATCAGGCTAGAAGGACCAACGATATCCACCGCGCACCGGAAGAGGTCTGGCGTGAAAGTGGCCCCGACGAGCGCGGCATACCCGCCGTAAGACCCGCCGTAGATGGCGACCCGCTCGGGGTCGGCCACGCCTTCCTCGACGGCCCACCCGACCGCGTCGACGAGGTCGTCGTGCATCCTGCCGCCCCACTCCCTGTTGCCGGCGTTGAGAAATTCTTTACCGTACCCCGTCGAGCCCCGGTAGTTGGCCTGCAAACAGGCGTAACCTCTGTTGGCGAACCACTGCGCCTCGGGGTTGTAGCCCCACCCGTCCCGCGCCCAAGGACCCCCGTGCACGTCCAGCACCATCGGCATGGGTCTGTCGGATCTTCCAGGCGGCAGCGTCAGATAGCCCTCTATCGTCAGGCCGTCGCGGGAGGTGAAGGTGAGGGGCTCCATCCTGGCGAGGTCGTATTCGGCGAGGTCCGGACGGGCGTCGAAGAGATGCTCGCCGCTTCTCGTCTCGTGGTCGTAGGAGTAGTAGTAGGCCCCGCCGTCATCTGAAGTGAAGGCGACGAGCCAGTTCCTGTCGGCACGGTCGCGGCTCGCCACGGCGAAGTCGCCGCGGCCCAAACCTGCTATGACCTCGAAATCTTCTTTGATGTCGTCATCTAGCACGACCCAATCCGCCCTCGCGCGCTCGACGGCGGCGGCCTGGACCTCGTGGTTCTCGGGGTTCATTACGACCTGTCCCACGTCGTAGCGCGGGTCCTCGACCAGTGCTTCCACGTCGCCGCTTTCGAGGTCGAGCAGGCCCAGGCGCGATGCGTTGGCCTCGCGCGAGTCCAGGAGGTACAGCTTCGTGCCGTCTTTGGTGAAGCCGATGGGAGCGCTGGAGAGCGCGTCCTCCTTGTCCCAGCCGAAGAGTTTGCGCCACTCGGCGCCTTCGGTGTCGCGCAGGAGCAGGTCGAAGCCGCCCTCTGGTGTGGCCGCCATCGCGGCGCGAACCTCGAACTCCGCGTCCGCGACCCAGCTTACGACGTTGCCCGGGTTCCTGGCGGCGAGGTCGAGGTCGCCGGTCGAGAGGGTGAGACGGTAGACGTCGTGAAGCTCCGGGTTATCCCTGTTCAGGGCGACGAGCAGCGTGTCTGGGAAGTGGCGGCTCTTGTCCACGATCTGGGCCTGTACGTCGTCAAACGGTGTCAGGTCTCGGTCCTCTTTCGTGGACGCGTGCACGGCGTGTATCCTCCAGTTTTCGTCGCCGCCCTCGTCCTGCAGGTAGACGATGTGGCGGTTGTCCTCGGCCCAGAAGCACACCCTGATGCCACGCTTGCGGTCGTCGGTCACGGGCTCGAAGTCCTCGAGCCGGCCCCCGACGGGACCAACCCAGACGTTGAGGACCCCTTCGTTCGGGGCGAGAAAGGCGAGGCGTTCCCCGTCGGGGGAGAGGCGCGGTCCTATTCGCTCGGGGTTGCCGAACAGGACCTCGCGTGGGATCAGGGGCACGGTCATGAGTTCCTCCCTTTGATTACATTTCAGCCGGTCAGCACTTCGGCATGTCAGCTTCTCAGCTCGTTAGTGCCACGGAGTTTAGCGTGTGCCGGCCGGCGTGTGCGATGGATTATGGGCGCGACGGATGAGGAACGCAGGGACACCAGGAGACGGACGGAGGACGAGCGGCTTCTTTATGGGCCGGAGCAGGCGGCTTCTATCGTGGGATCGCGTCTCGCCTCTGGATTCGTAGCTTGCCTACGACCTGACGCCGGCTAGCCCGCCTCCAGCACGTCGGCCATGGAGTACAGGCCGGGCTGCGCGTCCGCGACGAACCTCGCGGCACGGAGCGCGCCGTCGGCGAAGGTGCGGCGGGAGAGGGCGCGGTGTGTGACCTCGACTTCTTCGCCGCCGGAATAGAAGACGAGCCGGTGCTCTCCGACGACCGCGCCGCCGCGCACGGCGTGAATGCCGATCTCACCCTCCTGCCTGGGCGAGAAGCCTTCCCGCCCGTAGACCGCGACCTCCTCCAGGTCTTTTTCTCTTCCGTCGGCCGCTGCCCGCGCGAGAAACAGGGCGGTGCCCGAGGGCGCGTCCTTCTTGTTCCTGTGGTGCGCCTCAACGACCTCGATGTCGTAGGCCTCGCCGAGCTTCGCCGAGAGCTCCCGCACGATCCCCTGCAGCAGGTTCACCCCGACGCTCGTGTTGGGGGCGAGCACGATGGGAACGTTGCGCGCCGCTTCCTCGACCTTGTGGAGCTGATCTTCCAAAAATCCCGTCGTCCCAATGACGTGCGGTTTGCCGTAGGAGAGGTGCTCGACCGTCGCCTCTGGCGTCGTGAATTCGATCAGGACTTCGGCCGAATCGGGTGGGTCTTCGGCTGCGGTTACCCCCGCCTTGCCGAAACCACAAAGATCGCCGAGGTCGGAGCCGAGCTCGGGGGCGCCGGATTCGGCCGTACCGCCGGCGAGCTCGATGCCTGCCGTTTCGAGGGCAGCGCGGCAAAGTTCGCGGCCCATGCGGCCTGCCGCTCCGATTACGGCTACCCGGGTCACACTTCCTCTGGGGTCGGGAGGAGGTGGTTCGACTCCTCCATCGTGCGCCTCAGGGTGTCGAGGTTATCGTCAGACAGCGGGATCATGGGCAGCCGCATCTCGTCGGAGCAGAGGCCGAGGATGGAGGCCGCCGCCTTGACCGGTATCGGGTTGGTCTCGACGAAGAGGGCCCTGAAGAGCGGCAGGAGCTCGTAGTGGAGTTCGCGGCCCCGCTCCCAGTCGCCGTTCGAGAGGGCGCCTACTATGTCAGAAATCGCCGCGGGGGCAACGTTGGAGGCGACGGAGATCACACCGTGCCCACCGAGCGCCATCATGGGTACGGTCATCGGGTCATCCCCCGAGAGCACGGCGAACTCATCACCGCAGAGGCTCACGATGTCGCTGACCATGTTCATCGAGAGCGTCGATTCCTTTACCCCAACGATGTTGGGGATCTCCGCAAGGCGGGCTATGGTCTCGGCTGAGATGGTCACGGCCGTCCGGCCCGGGATATTATACAGAATGATCGGCAGCTCCGTGCTCTCAGCGACCGTGGCGAAGTGCCTGTACAGCCCTTCCTGGGTTGGTTTGTTGTAGTAGGGGGCGACCTGCAGAGATCCGTCGGCACCCTCCTCCTGGGCCATCCGGGTGTATTTGATCGCCATGTCTGTGCTGTTGGAACCCGTGCCGGCGACGATGGGCACCCGGCCGCCCGATACCCTGACGACGGTGCCTATGACGAGCCTATCTTCCGCCTCGCTCATGGCCGGGGTCTCGCCCGTGGTACCGCAGGGGACGAGGCCGTGGATGCCGTTTTGGATCTGGAACTCGACCAACCCTTCGAGGGCCTCCACGTCCACCTCCCCATTCCGAAAAGGCGTAACGAGGGCCGTGAACGCGCCGCTAAACATCTCTCTCCTCCAGCTCGAAGTCCCTGTGCAAAACTCTTACCGCTTCTTCTACCCGCCCGGCGGGCATCACGCAAGTCACCTGTATCTCGGAGGTGGAGACGAGCCTTATGGGGATGCCAGCCTCCCCGAGCGTAGCGAACATCCTCGCCGCGTAGCCGGGACGGTTGAGCATCCCCGTCCCCACGACGGAGACCTTCCCGAGCTCCCTCTCACCCTCGACACGCCCTCCCAGGCCTTCCGCTACCCTGTCCGCGAGTCGCAGGGCTTCGCGGAAATCGGCGCGGCGGACGGTGAAGGCCACGTCGGAGGCGCCTTCTTTGGGGGCGCTCTCCACGATAACGTCGACGGAGATGCCCGCTTCGGCCAGAGGAGAAAAGGCGCGGCTCATCGTGCCCGGTCCCGTCTTTATGCCGGTGAGGGTGATGCGCGAGACGTCCAGGTCGTGGACGATGCCTGCGACCGTCTCGCGGGTTTCGAGGTGTTCCAAATCGTTCCCTCCAGTGATGATCGTACCTGGGCCTTCTTCGAACGAGCTCTTGACGTGGATCTCGACCCCGTACAACGCCCCGAGCTCTACTGCCCGCGGGTGCATAACCCTGGCGCCCCGCCACGACATCTCGGCCATCTCGGAGGAGAGTATGACGGGTATGCGCCGCGCCCCTGGAACTATGCGCGGGTCTGCGGTGTAGACGCCGTCGACGTCCGTGAAGATCTCACACCGCTCAGCCCCAAGAGCCGCCGCGAGCGCCACCGCCGTCGTATCGGACCCCCCGCGCCCGAGCGTCATGATGTCCCCCAGGGCGTTCACCCCCTGAAAACCGGCGACGATGGCGACCTGGCCCTCGTCGAGCAGGCCGCGCAGCCGGTCGGGCTGAACCCCCGAAATAACCCCAGAACCATAACGCCCCGTGGTCTTCATGCCTGCCTGCGGGCCCGTGAGCGAGGTGGCGGCGACGCCCCTGTCGTGCAGGGCCATCGCAAGCAGCGCGACGGACTGCAGCTCCCCCGTGGAGAGAAGCTGGTCGATCTCACGCGGAGACGGGTCGCGGCTGACCTCGCCCGCGAGCCTGAGGAGCCTGTCGGTCTGCTTTCCCATCGCGGAGACGGTCACGACGAGCCCGAACCCCCAATCGCGGGCCCTCTTTATCCTCTCGGCGACGGCCCTGACGTGCTCCGTCGTCGCCACCGAGCTCCCGCCGTACTTCTGGACGATGATCCCCAAGAACGGTACCCTTCGACGATCCTGCGCCCCGTAGCATAAGGCATCGGGTGTCAGGCGTCAGTCAGGAGCCGCACGAGCTCTCCAGCGGAAGGGACCGCCTCCGAAGCCTGACAGCTGATGCCTGTAACCCGAAACTTGCGGTGGGCGCAGAGCGCCTACGGCATTGGCTGGCCTCCCGTGACGCCGAGGGTCTCGCCGTTGACGAAGCTCGCCTCCTGGGAAGCGAGGAACACGAAAGCCGGGGCGAGTTCGGCGGGCTGGGCTGGGCGGCCCATCGGGGAGGTGCCGCCGAAGCTGGAGACGGTATCGGCTGGCATGGAGGCGGGTATGATCGGGGTCCACACCGGACCCGGCGCCACGGAGTTGGCCCTGAGACCGTACTGCACGACCTCCTGGGCAAGACCCTTGGTGAAGGTGATGATGGCGCCTTTGGTCGCGGCGTAAGGGAGCAGGGGCGGCGAGGGCTGGTAGGCCTGGATGGAGCAGGTGTTGAT
>DATDKB010000023.1:0-6193 GCA_036520255.1 Rubrobacter sp.
CGCGACGTAATTAATGTGGAGGTACACGTGAGCGACGAGGAATTGGGGCTCGGCCGGTTCTCGGATCCGGCGTTGTTCGTATTGTTGAGTCTGGCCGGCGGCGAGAAGCACGGTTACGCGATGATCGAGGACATAGAGGAGACTTGCGGCGCGAGGCCTGGGCCTGGCACGCTCTACGGGGCGATCGCGAGGCTCGAGAGGCGGAGGTTGGTGGAGCCGCTGGCTACTGAGGAGAGGCGAAGGCCTTACCGTCTGACGGCGGCCGGCGCATCGGCGCTGGAAAGAAGGCTCTGGGAGTTGGAAGGTCTTGCCCGTGCCGGGCTCGGAAGGCTGGCGACCACGTGAGCGGGTTGGCCGGGCGTCTGGTTCGCCTGTACCCGCGGGCGTGGCGTGAGCGTTACGAGGAGGAGTTCGTCGCGATGCTCGAGCAGGGCCCCGTGACGATCAAGGATCTCTTCGACGTTGTGTTCGGGGCTGTGGACGCCTGGCTGAGGCCGCAGGTGGTCTACGAGGGGAGGTTGGTGATGGTCTCCAGGATGCGGGGCTCGGTGCTCGCGGTGTTGTGGGCGTGGGTCGGGCTGGTGGTAGCCGGCGTGGGATTCCGAAAGATGACGGAGTATGATGACTTCGTACGGGCGGCGCGAGATAGCGCGCTGGTAGGCGTGGCCTTCGATACGGTGGTGGTAGGGGCCGTCGTTGCGCTAGCGGCGGTTGCGGTGGGCGGTGCGCCCGTCGCCTTCGCCGCGCTGCGGAAGGCCCTTGCCGAGAGGCGCAAGGACGTGCTGCTCCTTTGCATGCCGCTTATCTTTGGCGCCGGGTTCGTCGGGTATATCCTGGTGCTCATGAAGGTGATCTACCCTGCGCTGGGGCGCGTCGCCGTGCACGGCACAGTAAACGTAGCGCTCTTCCTCTCGCTGGTCGGGGCCTTCTCGCTCGCAGCTCTGGCGAGCGCATGGGCCGTCACGGCCGCAGTGAGGCGCGTGGAGGTCGGAGGTCGCACCCTGCGGTTTGTCCTCTACCCGGCTGCGGTCGCCGCGGCAGGGATGGCTGTGGTGCTTGTCGGCACCACCGTCTGGGGTGTGACCTTGCGGGCGACAGCCCCCACGCTGTTTTCGGGCGACGACGGGATCCTGGCTACCCCCACCTACGTTACCTGGCTCGCGATCGTCGCTGTAATGGCGGTCTCGACGGCCGTAGCCGTCGTCGTGTCGATCTGCGGGCTGCGTGCCCGGAACGTCGGGCACGCTTCCTCTCGTATGTAGGATCCGTCCTTGCCGGTGCTGGCGCCCAAGGTCTTCGCCAAAACGATTTGCACAGGCATTGATACCGAGTCCGTTTGAAAGGGAGCGCATTCGAGCCCCGCGGGCACGGCGAGGACCTCCCTTACCCGTCACATTCCCGCGAAAGCGGGAATCCACTACGAGGAGCAGGCCAGTGCGTAATGGCGGGCTCCGTCTTACCGTTGGCATTCATCCGGACTTGGTATGACCTAGCGCGAATCGCGCGCATTCGGCCAAAAGTGGTCGGCTTCTAGCGGAAACGAGAAGCTGACAAGCTGAAGTGCTGACTTGCTGATAGCGGTTGCAAAGAGGTTTTGAACCTCTTTGCAACCTGCTCTAAAGGCGGAACGGGCCGGGGATAGCGTCCAGCTTCGGCACTACCACGCGGGCAACGGCGGCGAAGGGAGATGGTTTGCAGGCCTGGGCGACGCCCACGTCTGCCCTGATGCTCAAGAGGATAAAGGCGTCTTCGAGGCTCAGGTTCCATTCGTTGGCGAGTAGATAGGCGGCCTCGCGGCAGGCTTCACGCATCGCGTCGGGGTAGTCTGTGGCGGTGCCGTGTGCGATCCAGGCCCCTTCCGTCTCGCTTACTGGCCATGCGCCCTGCTTGCCCTTCAGGAGGTCGAAGCGGACCGTTACCTCGCCGGCGATCTCGATGCCCGTGCCGCAGATCTCGCCGTCTCCCATGCTCGCGTGCATGTCGCCGACGCCGAACATTCCGCCAGGCTGGCGTACTGGGAAGTAGATCTTGGTCCCTATTGCGTGCAGGTGGTCGTCGAGGTTGCCCCCGTGCTGGCCAGGCATGGCGTTCGTTATGTCCTCGTCGCCCGTCGCCACCCCAACTACGCCGACCATTGGCCTTACGGGGAAGCGGATCTTGTCGTTGAAGTGGACGACGCCGTCGCGGACGGGCAGTACTTTCGTGACGGGCGACTCGACGATGTCGATGAGCTGACCGTAGCCCGGAATTATGGTGGCGACCCCCTGGGGACCTGGCCTGATGTCCAGGATCTCCACGATCAGGCTGTCTCCCGGCTGGGCGTCGCGGACGGCGACAGGTCCCGTGGCAGGGTTGACCTTCGAGAAGTCGATGTCGGTGATCAGATCGTTCTCGGTCCGAATCTGGCCGGAGAAACAGTCGTGAGTCTCGAAGGTGACAACCGTGCCGGAGTCGACCTCGAGGACCGGCTTCATCTCAGGACCGAAGCTGAACACAGCCTCTTCCTTCGGGATCACGTGGTCAACCCTGTTGATGGCCTGGGTCATATCTATCTCCTTTCTAGCGGTTCGTCGTGGTCGAGTCTGTTTCGGGGGCGACGTTCTCGTCCTCGACGAAGACCTCCTCGGCCTGGGCGATGGCCTGCGGACGCTGGACTGCGGCGAGTCCTAGCGCCGCGAAGCCCAAGACTATCCAGATGAGGGCGAGGTAGTTGCCGAGCCGCACCGGGTAGGCGGGCAGGGGGGCGAACTGGTAGTAGAGTGGGGCCAGGAGGATCAGGATGGCGAGGACAGGGAACACACCGTGCAGTAGTACGTTGAACTGGTCCCGACGCTCGCGAAGGTAGAAGACGATGGTGCTTACACAGACGGCTATGTACACCAGGATCACGACTATGGTCACCGCCGTAGCGATAATGCTGAATCCTCCGACGGGGTCGAACGCGGCCCCGAGCACGAGGGCGACGACCAGGGCGAGTATCGACTGGGCTATTATTGCTACGTACGGTGTACGATGCTCGGGGTGTGTGCGCCCGAATGCGCTAGGCAGCACGTTGATGCGGCCCATGGCGTACATCACACGGGTTGCGGCATTGACGCCTGCGTTTGCGTTGGCGATGGCGCTGTTGGCGATGGCGAGGAAGATGATCACCCACCCGACCCCCCAGTAGGTCGTCGCCATGGTGGTCCAGGGATCCGGATTCTCGGCGTAGGAGCCCATCCTGTCGAAGCCCCACCCCATCACGGAGGCGTACGCGCTGACCAGGTAGAAGAGTCCGATCACCAGCGCCGAGGCGAGAACCACTCGAGGTATCGTGCGCCTGGGATTACGTGCTTCCTCCCCCAGAGGAGCCGCCGCCTCGAAGCCGATGAAAGCGAGTATGGAGAAGACCATCCCCTTGAAGACCCCTGACCAGGTGCCCTCCAGCGAGTTTGCGGGATTGAAGACTCCGAGCGTGTTGTCGTCACCTGCGGCGAAGATCATATACAGGCCTAGGGCCAGGAAAGCAACTATCTCGAAGATCCCGAGTACTATCCCGGCGTTGGTGGAGAGTCTGATGCCCCAGTAGGTCAGGTAGAAGACCAGGCCCGCGGCCACAAGCACCCACACCCACCACGGAATGTTTATGCCGAGTCTGCTCTGGAAGACGTCCGCCGTGGTGCGGCGAAGACGAGGTAGAGGAGCGGGGCTACTAGCGGTTCGGCCAGGAGAAACGCCCAACCGACTAGGAAGCCGATCTTCGGTCCGAGGGCGCGGCTGGTGTAGGTGTAGAGCCCCCCGGCGGAAGGCATCTGCTTGGCGAGTTGCCCCACGGAGTTGGCTATGAGAAGCGCCACCCCGAGGGCGAGAAGCACGGAGAGCGGTAGAACCGGTCCCGCGAAAGAGAAGCCGACCAGAAGCGAGAAGGCCACCGCCGCAGCGGGGGCCATGTGCGTGATCGACTGGAACAACACCTGCGCAAAGCCGATGGAATGCTCCCGCAGATGATCGAACCTTTGCCCGGATTCCATCTCCAACCTCCTCCGACAAAACATGATTCCCTAAACCCAACAATACATCCAGGCAAAGCTCGGCGCCAGGGTATGGTAAGAGCCGGTACAGATCGGCGGCCGGAAAGATGCTCCAGCCTGGCCCGCCAGAGCCGTCGCTAAAGTGCGGGCACGGGGTTCGGGGCGGAGACCTCTCCTGGCGGCTCGACGCGGGCCCCTGCGAGGTCTACGTCGAGCGCCCAGGACTTCGCCAGGACACCTCGCGCCTCGAAGGCGGACTGCATCGCTGAAGCTATCTCCCCGGCCCTTGTCTCAGGCGCGAAGGCGAGGACGGTGGGGCCCGAGCCGGAGAGACAGGCGCCGTAGGCTCCGCTGTCCAAGCCTGCGTCGATCGCGTCCTCCAGTCCGGGGATAAGGTGGGAGCGGTAGGGTTGGTGGAGCCTGTCCTGCATGGCGACGCGCAGGAGATGGTACTCGCCCGTCGCAAGGGCCCCAAGCAGTAGACCCGAGCGGCCGACGTTGAAGGTGGCGTCGCGGTGGGGGACCGAGTCTGGGAGGGCGCGGCGGGCTGCCGTGGTCGAGACGGCGAAGTCGGGGACGGCGACGGCCACCTTGAGGTCCTTGGGTTCGAGGCGCACGGCGCTCACGCCGACGGGGGTGAGGGTTCCGATCACGAGCCCTCCGAGGAGCGCGGGGGCCGCGTTGTCAGGGTGGCCGTCGAGCTCGCAGACGATGTTGAGTAGGTCGGGAGGGGCGATCTGACCCCCGAACAGGTCGTTGGCGGCCACGGCCCCGCCGACGAGCGCGGCCGCGCTCCCGCCCAGGCCCCGAGTCGGAGGGATAGAGTTCTCCTGCACGAGACGGAACTGGGCGTCTGACTCGCCCACGACCTCGGCCACAAAGCGGGCCGCCCTGTAGGCAGGGTGCTCGGGCCCGCGTGGGATGAGGTCGGCACCCGTGCCTCGTATATCTATCTCGGGATGAGGCGACCTGTCCAACCCTATCCTCATGCTCAAAGAGAGCGCGAGCCCCACCGCGTCGTAGCCTGGTCCAAGGTTCGCGGAGGTGGCGGGGACGCGGACGGAGATCACCCCGCCTACCTCTCCATACGTCTGGCGACCGCCTCGAAGGTCGCAGGGACGGGGTCAGGGAGTTGCACGCGACCAAGGATCACATCAGGGTCCTTGAGCCCGTGCCCGGTCAGGACGCTTACGACCGTGCCCTCAGGTCCCCTGTTTACGTCGGCGAGCTTCAGAAGGCCTGCTATGCCCGCCGCCGAGGCGGGCTCGCAGAAGACACCCTCCTCGCGGGCCAGCAGATCCTGGGCGGCCAGGATCTCCCCATCCGTAACGCTCTCTATGAGACCTCCCGACTCACGGGCAGCCGAGAGTGCCCCCTCCTTACTCGCGGGTGAACCTATCCTGATGGCGCTCGCAACCGTCTCCGGGCTCTCGAAGTCGTGGCCAGCCACCAGCGGGGAGGCGCCTTCGGCCTGGAAGCCGAGCATGCGGGGGGCCGCGTCAGCGTGCCCCGCCCCGCGCCACTCACAGAAGCCCTTCCAGTACGAGGTGATGTTGCCGGCGTTCCCTACCGGCAGGGCCACCGCGTCGGGCGGATCTCCGAGGGCTTCCGCGACCTCGAAGGCCGCGGTCTTCTGGCCCTCTATACGGTCGGGGTTCACCGAGTTGACCAGGGTGACGTCGCCGAGCTCTCCTTCGATCCTCTTGGAGAGCTTCAGGGCCGCGTCGAAGTTGCCCTCGATCTGGACTATCCGCGCCCCGTGCGCGAGGACCTGTACAGCCTTGCCCAGCGCTATCTTGCCGGCGGGCACGACGACGAAACACTCTATGCCCGCACGCGCCGCGTAGGCCGATGCCGAGGCAGCGGTGTTCCCCGTCGAGGCGCAGACGCAGGCGCGGCTCCCCGTTGCAGCGGCCCTGCTCATGGCCACCGTCATGCCACGGTCCTTGAACGAGGCCGTCGGGTTCATCCCCTCGAACTTCAGGAACAGGCGGGCACCGACGCGATCCGAGATCCTTGTGGCCTCGATCAGGGGCGTCTCCCCCTCGCCTATCGTGGCTATGGCATCATCCGGAATCTCTGGCAGCCACCCGCGGTACCTCCGGATAACACCCTGTCTCGACACCCGCGCCTGAACGCTCAATACAAGCCTAGCCTTTCGTTGGAAATCGGGCCGGTTCGAT
>DATDKB010000024.1:0-8209 GCA_036520255.1 Rubrobacter sp.
GTGTGCGTGAGGGGGGCGGACTTAGGTGCGGATGGTACTTAGTTTGCGTGTGATTTCTTCTGTCAATAAACTCTATCTCACGAGCAAACTCGAAAGGGAGGGTAGTGTGGGCACTTTGAACGAAGCCGTTGTTGTGGTTACTGGCGCGAGCAGGGGGTTGGGCGCGGCCATAGCGGAGGAGTTGGCGAGTGGGGGGGCAAAAGTCGTCGTCAACTATTCTCGGAGCAAAGAGCCTGCCGAGGAGTTGGTAGAGAAGATCTCGGAGGCTGGCGGGGGGGCCATTGCGGTTCAGGCCGACGTATCGGATGCGGAGCAGGCGCAGAAGCTCATAGATCGGGCGATAGAAGAGTTCAACAGGGTTGACGTCCTGATCAACAACGCCGGCATCAACATCGACCGCACCCTCAAGAAGCTCTCCGTGGACGACTGGGACAAGGTGATCCAGGTCGACCTAAACAGCGCTTTCTACACGCTCCACGCGGTGCTGCCACACATGACAGATCAGGGCGGCGGCAAGATCATCAACATGAGCTCCTTCGTCGGCGAGGCCGGCAACATCGGCCAGGCCAACTACTCGGCGGCCAAGGCGGGCCTTCTCGGCTTTACCAAGACCGCGGCCCAGGAACTGGCCAGAAACGGGATCACCGTAAACGCCATCAGCCCCGGGTTTATAGAGACCGACATGGTTGCCGGCATCCCCGAGGAAGCCCAGCAGAAGCTCCTGAAACAGGTCCCCCTCGGCCGCTTCGGCAAGCCGAACGAGGTCGCCCGGGCCGTCCGCTACCTGATCGAAGACGGCGACTACATCACGGGCCAGTCTATCGACATAAACGGCGGCATCTACATAAGGACTTAGCCTTAGCAGTAATAGGCTTTTGCCGAAGTCCCCGCCCACGGGCGGGGACTTCGCGGCCCGTGATCCAGCAGACAACGACACCCCCGGAAGAGCATATACTTCTTCCTAAGGCCAACGCGCCGACCATGATTCTTGTACGTTTGTATCTATCTGTTCTGGACACATAAGTTCAGCTCGTATACAATTAAATATCATGTAACAAAGTCCACACCCTTCGGGGTGTGGGCTGTAGGGTTTGGCTACTGAAAGGTGTGGATCATTGAGGCTTGACGGGCGTACGGCGGTAGTAACGGGGGCTGCGCGCGGCATTGGGGCTGCGGAGGCCATCCGTCTGGCGCAGGAGGGGGCGAACGTAGCGGTCTTGGATCTTTCGGCTGAGGCTTGCCAGGAGACGGTGGAGGCCGTCGAGGCTGCCGGGGCTGAGGCTATAGCCATCGCCTGCGACGTATCGAGCGCGCAGCAGGTGGAGAAGGCGTTCGAGGAGATCGCGCACCGTTTTGGGCGCATAGACATCCTCGTCAACAACGCGGGGCTCTTGCGCGACAACCTCTCGTTCAAAATGAGCGAGGACGATTGGGACAAGGTGCTCGACGTCCACCTCAAGGGCAGCTTCCTGTGTTCCAAGGCGGCCCAGAAGTACATGGTCGAGCAGGAGTACGGCAAGATCGTGATGACCAGCTCCATCGTGGCGCTTGGGAACAAGGGTCAGGCCAACTACTCGGCGGCCAAGGCCGGCTTGCAGGCCCTCGCGCGGACGCTCGCGCTCGAGCTCGGCCGGTTCAACGTAAACGTCAACGCGGTGGCGCCTGGTTGGATCGAGACCGAGATGACCAAAGAGGCCGCAGAGCGTGTCGGCATGACCATGGAAGAGATGAAGGGGCGTTTCGAGAAGAACATCCCCCTCAAGCGCTTCGGGCGCGTAGAGGACATCGCCAACGTAGTCGCCTTCCTCGTTTCCGACGACGCCTCGTACATCAGCGGCGAGACGATCTACGTCTCGGGCGGTCCCAGCAGTTCGGTGATTTAGGGCGGCCAGCTTTCAGCAGTCAGCTTTTGGGCGGGGGTCTTCTCCCCGCCCTTTTTGCTTCCTTACAGCGGGTTGCGTTGACACTGACCTGCCCGTAGCTCAATGTAATCATGCCCGTTCGGATAAATCCGTCGGTGAGACCGTATGTCTGCATCATGCGATGTGGGTCGATCACACTGAAACGTGCTGTAGTTGCGGCTCGTCCACGTAGGCAAGCTCGTACCAAATCCGGATGGATGGTAACGTCGCGGTGGCGAATCCACCGTGCATACCCACGGCTTCTGCTACCAGTAGATTCCCGGTTTCGTGGGAACGACGGAGGAGAAGGATCAGGCGCCCCCCGAAAGCGCTACCGTACAAACGGACTCGGCATCAGTCGTGCGAAGACCTGTAGCCTTCAAGGATTGAGAAGCAATTTACCCGTCGTCTGTCGGCCTTCCAGGTCGGCGTGGGCTTGGTCGGCGATTTCGAGTGGATAGGTGCCGCCGATGGTGAGCTTGAGGTCGCCGGTGGAGATCCAACCAAGGACCTCCTGAAGGGAAGGCACGAAGAGGTCGGGGCGGCGCATGATCTGGGGCAGGTAGAAACCGACCACGGCGTGGCAACGCTTCATCAGGGCGGCGGGAACGATGGTCCCCCGCTCCCTGCTCGCGGCGCCGAAGACGACCATCCTGCCGAAGACGTTGAGGCACTTGAGGTTCTTCTCGGGGAAGTCGGCCCCGACCATCTCCAGGATGATGTCAGCGCCTTTGCCTTCGGTAGCCTCACGGACCCGCTCGGGCCAGTCTTCTTCGGTGTAGTCGATCAGAACGTCGGCGCCGAGGGAGCGGGCGAGCTCGAGCTTCTCCTCGCTGCTCGCCGTGGCGATTACGGTGCCGGCCCCGAGCAGCTTCGCCATCTGGACGGAGAGGGTCCCGACGCCGCCGGCCGCGGCGTGGACCAGGACGCTTTCTCCGTCTTGCAGGGCGCCAGAGGTCTTGATGCAGTGGTAGGCCGTCAGGCCCTGGAGTGGTATGGCGGCGGCTCGGTCGAAGTCAAGGCCTTCGGGGAGTGGGATCAGGCCCCGCGCCGGCGCGACGACGTACTCCGCATACCCACCTGTACCTAGCAGGCTGACCACACGGTCGCCAACCGAGACATCCTCGACCCCCTCCCCCACCTCAGCCACGGTCCCGGCAACCTCGGAGCCAGGGGTGAAAGGCAGGTCCTGGGATTCGACGTACTGGTCGCGCCGACGCATCGTGTCGGCGTAGTTCACGCCGGCGGAGCGGACTTCGACCAGGACCTCACCCTCCCCCGGCTCGGGACACTCGACATCGACGTACTGAAGTACGTCAGCCTCCCCAAATTCCTCGACCCATATCGCCTTCATCCGCGCCATACCGCCCCACCTCCAAGGGAAGCCCGTAACCACGCTTCGTTGCCCGGGCGGTTCGCGAACCGCCCCTACTTAAGGATCGCTTCGTGCTAGCGGAACGCCGAGATGCCGGTGATGGCGCCGCCGAGGATAAGGGTGTGGACCTCGTCTGTCCCTTCGTAGGTCCTCACGCTCTCCAGGTTACTCATGTGGCGCATGGGCGGATAGTCGAGCGTAACGCCGTTGCCGCCGAACACGGTACGGGCCTCGCGTGCGATCTCTATCGCCTCCCTGACGTTGTTGAGCTTGCCGAAAGAGATGTGCTCGGGTCTCAGCGTGCCCGCGTCCTTCATCCTGCCGATGTGGAGCGCGAGGAGCGTTCCCTTACCGACCTCGATCAGCATGTTCGCGAGCTTCTCCTGCACCAGTTGGAAGGAGGCTATGGGCCTTCCGAACTGCTCCCGCTCCATCGCGTAGGCCAGCGCCGACTCGTAGCAGTCGCGAGCGGCGCCCATCGCGCCCCATATGATGCCGTACCTCGCCTCGTTCAAACAGGCGAACGGCCCACCGAGCCCTCTGGCTTCGGGGAGGATCGCGCTCTCGGGGAGGCGAACGTCTTCGAAGGTTACGTCGCACTGGATCGAAGCCCGCATCGAGAGCTTCGGCGTTATGTCTCTCGCCGAGAAGCCGGCGGAGTCCGTTGGAACCAGGAAGCCTCGGACGGGGTTCTTCTCTTCGTCGGTGCGTGCCCACACGACGGCGACGTCGGCGATGGTGGCAAGGCCAATCCAACGTTTCTCCCCGTTCAGGACCCAATCGGATCCCTTTTTCCTGGCGAAGGTCTTCATGTTGGCGGGATCTGATCCCGCGGTCGGCTCCGTCAACCCGAAGCACCCGATCGCCTCTCCCCTCGCCATCTGAGGGAGCCATTCCTGCTTCTGCTCCTCGGAGCCGAACTTGTGGATGGCGCTCATAGCGAGCGAACCCTGCACGCTGACAAAGGTCCTCAGGCCCGAGTCGCCCGCTTCGAGCTCCATGCAGGCGAGCCCGTACTCGACGGCGCTCCTGCCCGCGCACCCGTAGCCTGAGAGGTGCATGCCAAGCAGGCCGAGTTCGGCGAACTCGGGCACGATCTCCTTCGGGAAGACGGCCTCGTCATACCAACCCTCGATGTTTGGTTTGATCCTCTCTCGCACAAAGGAACGGATTTTCTCCCTGACGCCTATCTCCCCGTCTGAGAGATGGGCGTCAATGTCGAGAAAGTCGCTCGCCTCGGGTTGGAGCGGGGTCCCAGTGTCCGCCTGCTTCGCGGTAGTAGTCATCTTTTCACCTCGCGTAGACTGTTCGCCTCCTGGCCCGTGGATTATCCCATATCGTCCTAGTGCCCATTACGAAAGCTCTTACCACCAGCGGCTGGCCCGAGGCCCCCTGCGGGGGTAGACTGGCGGCATGGACGAGCCGCGCAGAGTCCCATTCGATGAGCGTCCCTGGACCGACGACGCCCCCGGAATCAGTGCCAGGGAGGTGGACGTAGGTGGTGCCCGCTGGGCGACCGTCGAGTACGGGGAGGGCGTAGGTAGGGAGGAGTGGTGCGAGGAGGGCCACCGCGGCTTTGTGCTGTTCGGGGAGATCGAGTACGAGTTCGACGACGGGCGCACACCCTTGCGAGCGAAGGAGAACGAGGCTTTCTTGCTCCCACCAGCGCCCCTGGGCGACGGTGCGCACCGGGGTCGTAACCTCGCCCCCGGCCCGACGCGCCTCTTCCTGATAGACGACACGAGGGCATAGAACCGTGCTGCCGCTTGAAGGCGTCAAGGTCCTCGACCTCTCGCGGGTCCTGGCGGGGCCCTACGCGACGATGGTGCTGGGCGACCTCGGCGCCAGCGTCATAAAGGTCGAGCACCCCGAGCGCGGCGACGACACCCGTCACTGGGGCCCGCCTTTCGCGGGGGAGGGGGAGGATCGGGAATCGGCCTACTTCCTCGCGGTAAATCGCAACAAGCGTTCGATCGGGGTCGACCTCAAAGACCAGGAAGGGCTGGAGCGGGTAAAGAGGCTCGCGGCGGGGGCCGACGTGGTGATCGAAAACTGGAGGCGCGGGGCCCTTGAGAAGCTCGGCCTCGGCTACGAGGCTTTGAGCGAAGTGAACCCTGGCCTCATCTACTGCTCTATTACGGGCTTCGGCCCTGGGCCGGATGAGGACCGTCCTGGCTACGACTTTCTGGTGCAGGCCAGGGGTGGTGTCATGGGCATCACGGGCCAGCCCGGCGGGGAGCCGACCAAGGTGGGGGTGGCGATCTCGGACATCGTGTGCGGCATGTTCGCCTCGAATGCGATCCTCGCCGCCCTCCACCGCCGCGCCGCGACCGGGGAGGGCGCTCGCATCGAGGTGCCGCTCTTCGAGTCCACCCTGGGTTGGCTCGCCAACCGCGGCCAGGAGTACCTCATAAGCGGCGAAGATACGGGTTTTATCGGCAACGCCCACCCCTCCATTGTCCCCTACCAGACCTTCGACGCCTCGGACAAACCGCTAGTCGTGGCCGTCGGCAACAATACCCAGTTCGCCGAGCTGTGCAAGGTCGTGGGCCGTCCCGAGCTGGCCGAGGACGAGCGTTACGCCACCAACCCCGACCGGGTGGCCAACCGCGAAGCTTTGATCCCGGAGCTCCAGGAAGAGTTCCGCAAGCGTCCCGCGGACGCGTGGGTCCAGGAGATCCGGGCCGCGGGCATCCCGAGCGGCCCCGTCAACACCCTGGCCGACGTGTTCGCCGACGACCACGTCAAGGGCTCGGGCATCCTACAGGACCTGAAGCATCCGTCGGCCGGCTCCCTCAAGATGGTCGCCTCGCCGATCCTGGTCGACGGCGAACGACTCCCGATCCGCCGCCCCCCGCCAACCCTGGGCCAGCACACAGGCGAAACCGAAGACTGGACCTAGGGCGGTTCGCAGACCGCCCCTGTTACGCCCCCTGAGAGCCGCGGCATCAACCGTCGAGCACCGCCAGGTCGAGGCGACGCAGGCGCTCGGGGTCGGCGAGTATGTCGATCGCGACGATCTTCCCGCACACGACCGTGAAGCCCATCACCGAGAACGGCTGGCCCTCCCGAACCGTGACGAGTCCCGCGGCTCCGTTCACGAGCGCCGGCCGCGCGAACCGGGACAGCCGCGAGAAGGAGAGCGCCCCCTCGGCAACCACCCGCGCTCCGGGACGAGGCGTGACGCGCCCGCTAGAGAAGTGCCGTAGTCGGCCCGCAGCACGACGTCCTCGTCGAGTACCGCGAGTAGCGCCTCGAAGTCGCCCTCGCGTGCGGCGGCGAGAAAGGCGTCCACGGCCTCTCGCTGGCGAACGAGGTCGGCGTCAGGGACCGCGGCAGTCCCCCGCACCCGGCGGCGCGCGCGGCTCGCGAGCTGTCTCGCCGCGGTCGGGGAACGTCCGACGATAGGCGAGATCTCCCCGAATGGCACGCCGAACATGTCGTGCAACACGAACGCTAGACGTTCCGCGGGGGACAGGGCCTGCCGCACCACGAGCAGCGCGAGGCCGACAGAATCGGCCAGCAGCGCCTCCTGCTCGGGGTCGATGCGGTCCTCGCGGCCCACGATCGGGTGTGGCACGCGTACATCCGGCCCCTCAAGCAGCGCCTCGCGCCTGGACCGGCGAGCGCGCAGCATGTCCAGGCATACCCGCGATACGACCGCGGTCAGCCACCCGCCCAAATTCTCCACGCCGGCCGTGTCGGAGCGGGAGAGGCGGAGCCAGGCCTCCTGCACGGCGTCGTCGGCCTCACCGGTCGAGCCGCGAGCATCCTGTAGGCCACCGCCCGCAGGTGGCCCCGGTGCGCCTCGAACCGGTCAACCAGCCATTCGCGTTCTTCCATCGGTCACGTTCTCCCGTCGCGTTACGTCATTGTAGTGATGACGAAAGAAACCACACCGATGTGACGAGGAGGTCACGGATGGCACGCATCGAAGGAGTCTCTGCCAAGGAGGCCGGGCTGAAGATGAGGGTCGCCTACTACTTCACCCGGCGGGAACTCGCGCGGCTCACTGGGCGCGAACCCGAACGCATCATCGAGCCGCTCGAGCTGTACGCCCACGCGCCGGGCTTGATGTTCGCCTACGGCAAGATCGAAGAGGCCGCCGGAAAACAGGACCGCGTCGATGGGCGCCTCAAGGTGCTGGCCGGGCTGAAGGCGGCCACGCTTACGAACTGCGAGTTCTGCATCGACCTCGGATCGCAGGTCGCCCGCCTCTCGAGCCTGAACGATAAACAAATACTGGCTTTGTCAGACTACAGGGAGAGCGATCTGTTCACCGACCTGGAGAAGCTCGTGCTCGACTACGCAACAGGCATGAGCCGCACGCCCGTCGAGGTCCCCGACGCCCTCTTCGCCCGGCTGCGGGAGCACTTCGACGAAGCCCAACTCGTGGAACTGACAAGCGCTATAGCCCTGGAGAACATGCGCGGACGCTTCAACCTCGCGCTCGGCATCGAAGCCGCAGGCTTCAGCGCAGGCCTTGTCTGCGCCGTGCCCGCACCACGCCGGTCGATGCCGGAAACTCCCAAACAACACGATTTTGACACAGTGTAAAGCAAGTATTGAGGACGGCGACGATGACACCGCTCGTATCGAGCTTCGAGGTTTCCCGTCCGGCTGATGAGGTCTTTGCTTACGTGACCGACTCCACGCGGTTCTCGGAGTGGCAGGTCGATGCGGAGGGCGGGCGCGTGGAGGGAGATAGTCCGCCCGGCGTAGGCACGAGGTACACTACGACCCGCCGTATCGCCGGTGTCATTCGGACGGGAACGACCTCTGAGATAAAGGGGATAAATCCGCCGAGGAGTTGGGCGGCCCGTGGCGCCGGCGGGCCTGTCAGGGAGACCGTGAGGTACACCGTCGAGCCTCTCGAAGGCAACGCGCGGTCGCGGATCGGGATAGAGCTCGACTTTGAGGGGCGAGGGATCGG
>DATDKB010000025.1:0-23120 GCA_036520255.1 Rubrobacter sp.
CCTGCCCTCGTCCATCTGCTTGGTGAGGCCCTTGGCGATCTCGACCGGGTGGATCTGGCGCCTGAACGCCCTTCCAAAGACGCCCTCGACCAGCGACTCCATCCGCTTTTCGATGTGTTTGAGGAAACCCAAAAAGACCTAACCTCTCACCCTCATCGCGAGGTACCTGAACACCCCGTATATTATAGCCGCGAGACCGAGCGAAATCATATCGGAACCGAGCGTCCCGGGAGGTGCACTGGGAGAGACGAGCAGAGCATAACCGAGTGCCCCCCCGGCCACCGCGACCGCGAGCCCCAAGAAGGGTTTCCCAGCCCACTCACCGAGCGCGACGACCCCGGCCATCACCGCCCACAGCAACACGAGGAGCGGCAGCTTGGGAAAGGCCTGCAGGTACCCCTGGGCGTAGTTGAGCAGGCGGCCGACCCCGAACGTGATCGGCAAGACGTCGAGCCTCGCTCCCGAGTAGGGAAGCTCGGCGTAGGGGCTGCCATCGATGAAGAAGCCGTTGCGTACCGTGAGCTCGTAGCAGATCAGGGTGAAGGCCGCGGCCGCCGCCGAGAGGCACGCTCCCACGGGACGCATGAGCGTACCGAAGAGCAGCGGCACGGCGGCCCCGAGGAGCGTCCCCAGCCCGAGGAGCAGGGCCAGGGGCACCGCGATCGCGGGCCCCAGCGGCAGCTTTTTTATGTCGGCGTTGGCGGAACCGGCGCCCATCACCCAGACGCCCCCGAGGATGGGCACGACCGTGGAGAACGCGAGGCTTGCGTTACTCCGTATCAGCAACACGGCGAGCGCGACTACGACCCCGAGGGCGCCGAGGCGCGGCAGCAGGTAGGCCAGCACGCCGAGCCCGGCGGCGACGCCGGCCGCCTGCGCGCCGTCGGGGAGGATCTGGGCCGCGAGGAGGTACCCGAGCCAGCCAGCGGCGACGCCGTTGAGGAGGCGCAGCGCCCCATCTTTCAAGCTTTCCGGAAGCCTCTCGGTCCCTTCGCGCAGCGCGGGTGAGACGCTGCCCCTCGGCGCCTTCCTGCCGGTGAGAAGCTTGACGGCGGCCCACGCGCTCTGCGGACGGTGGGCCGGGTTGGGCGAGGTTGCGCGGTCCACGAACTCCTTGAGGCGCGGGGTCGGCTCGTAAGGCTGGTGGGCGAGCAGGGTTCGGGCCGTCGCGCCGACGGCGTAGATATCCGTCAGCGCGGTCGGGTCGGCGCCGTCAAGGATCTCAGGGGCGATGTAGCCGGGCGTGCCAACGGCGAAGCCGACGCGCGTCAGGCGGGTGTCGCCCGCCCTGAAGGCGACCCCGAAGTCCGTCAGCTTCACGCGGCCCCTGGCGTCCACAAGCGCGTTCTGCGGTTTGATGTCTCGGTGGATGATGCCCTGGGCGTGGGCGTAGACCAGGGCTTCGAGGATCTGGGTCAGGGAGTTCACTATCTCTTCCACGCTGTAAGACTTGGCCGCCTCGTCGAGCGGCATCCCGTTCACGTACTCGGTCACCAGGTAGATCTCATGATCGCCTGGAATAACCTCCAGCGTCTCCACGATGTTCTTGTGCCTGAGCCCCTCGGCGATCTGGCCTTCCCTGAGAGCGCGCGAGCGCTCGCCCGCGCTGTAGACGGGGATAACCTTGACGGCAACGTCCTTACCCCTGAGGATGCCCTTTAGCGAGCGGGCACGCCACACGGTCGCAAAACCACCGCGCCCGACCATCTCGGCCAGCGCGTAGCGTCCCTGTCCTTCGATGTAGCGCGTCTCGGTCACTACTTGGTAGGCTATTTTATAGCAATTCAGCACTTCAGCACTTCAGCACGGCGCTTCACGCCGGTTGGCAGTTCAGCCGTAGTGCTGACATCGTTCGAGCGACGGAGCGAGGCCCTGAGCGAACCAGCCCGACATGCTGGCCGGCTGACATGCTGATACAATCCCCCGCAGTCAGGGCCGTATCCTGGGGAGGGATCGCGGGCGAGTGGCGGAATTGGTAGACGCGCTAGGTTCAGGGTCTAGTGGCCGAGAGGCCGTGGGGGTTCGAGTCCCCCCTCGCCCACGACATGTCTTTGGAGGTTTCGTATCGAGCGTAGATCTCACAGGCAGGCCCCGAAGTCTCGCCGCCCGAGGCCGTCGGGCCGTCCTGGGAGACCCCACAGCAGCCCGAAACAGCGCCGTCGGAGGACGCTACCGGCCTGGATCACCTTGATCGGCTCGCTCCTTTTGCTCATCGTGGTCTTCGGGTTTATTTTTTTCGTCGCCCGCGGTTGCGTGGCCACCCAGCAGTCGACCCAGGTGCGCAAGTACGTAACGAGCGCGGACAGCTTGCTTAACGACTCGTCGAACGCCGGTAGGGGGGAGCTCCAGAACATCCTAGGTAACGCCGGGGGTGACGCTTCGAAGCTCGACGACGGGGCGCTCTCCCAGGTGGCCAACCGTACCGAACAGCAATACCAGCAGGCGCTGCAACAGGAGGAGATCCCCCCCGAGTTCGAGGACGCGCACCACTACGTCGTCACGGCGTTGGGCATAAGGGCCCAGGCCACGGACGATCTTGCGCAGGCGGCCTCCGGAGATGAGGACGGCTTCAAAGAAGAACTCTCGACGACCGTGGCAAACTACAGGACGAGCGACACCATCATCTCCAACTTTTACGTTCCGGCCGTCAAGCGCTCCCTCGAAACCGCTGGGCAGACCGGGGATCAGGCCTACCTCCAGGAGCCGCAGTCGTTTATGGATTACGGGGCTTTGGGTTTCGACGCTGCACCGACATCGGGTACGACGCAGAGCGACCCTGACGCCCTGCACGGGGTGCAGGTCGCGTCCGTGAAGGTCGCGGGCAAACCCCTCTACCAGGGCGGGAACGTGGTCCTGACGGGCTCCGACGAGCCGACCTTCTCCGTGACGGTGACGAACGGCGGCGAGGTGCCCGAGACGGGCGTCGACGTTAAGGTTATCCTGAACACCGCTGCCGAGCGCCAGTCCAAGAGCGAGACCATAGCGCGCATCGAACCCAAAAAGTCGACCACGGTCGAGGTCGGAGGCTTCATCCCCGGCGAGCTCGACGAGTCCGCCAGGGTCACCGTCGAGACCGGGCCGGTCGAGTACGAGAAGTCCACGTCCAACAACACCCTCACGGGACCGGTGAAGTTTGGGATATAGGGGGCGCGCGTGGTAACGGCCATAGTCCTCGTCAGGACCGAGCGCGAGCGCGTCCAGGAGGCTGCCCAAGCCATGCTAGCCATAGACGGCGTCACCGAGGCCTATTCGGTTACGGGCCCCTACGACCTCGTCGTCATGGTCCGCATCCCGGACTTCGAGAGCCTCGCCGAGATAGTGCCCGAAAAAATCGCCCAGGTCCCCGGCGTCGCCCGCACCGAGACCATGGTAGCCTTCCGCGCCTACTCGAATTACGATCTCGACCGAGCCTGGAGCTTGGGATTTGAATAGCGTTTCAGCTTGATCCGTTCGATGTTTGTGACCGGCTTGCGCGGCTCGATGCATGACGAAGCCCGGCCGCATGCCGTGCGGCCTTGCCTGACCGGCTGAAGCGCTGACTAGCTCTGATCTTCTGCTAGCGCGGGGCGAGTACCTTCTATGAGAAACGCGACCACGTCGAGAAAGTCGCCGCTCTCGTTGTAGACCTCGCGCTGGCGCCGGCTGCCGGTGCCGCCGTCCACTATCTCTAGTATGCCTTCGAGCTCGTTTTCGCAGCCGAGGTCCTGGGCGTATTGTTTCAGTTGCTCGACGAGATCGCGGGCGAGGTCTTTGGCGGGGACCGTGATGCCTTCTTTGGCATCGTAGAACGCTGCGTCCATGCCGTGCATGGCGGCGCGCCACTTGTTCTCTACCGCCAGATGCCTGTTGTAGGGTTCGTGCGGGCCCGTCTCCTCCAAGATCTGGGCGACGAGGCACTGGGTGAGGGCGGTTAGGTAGGTAGTGTACTTCAAGCTTGTCTGGGAGTCGAGGACCCGCAACTCTATCGTCCCGATCCCGGGGTGGGGGCGTACGTCCCACCAGCAGTAGGTGTAGTCTTCCATCGCGCCCGAGGCCACCATCAGGTCCACGTAGCCCTCGAAGGCCTCGTAGTCCGGGAAGGCGGGGGGGAGGCCGGCGCGCGGGAAGCTCTCGAAGATCTTCACCCTCGCCGACTCAAAGCCCGTGTCGAAACCCTGCCAGAAAGGGGAGTTCGCCGAGAGCGCCAGGAGGAGGGGCGACTGTTCGGAGAGATGATTGTGCGCGATGATGACCTCTTCCGGACCGGGAACGGCGACGTGGACGTGCTGGCCGAAGATCACCTCCCGCTGCGCTATCCAGCGAAGAGTTCTTATGACCTGCTTGTAACGCTCCTGGTCCGTGACCTTCTGGTCGCGGTAGCGAGAAAAAGGGTGGGTGCCTGCGGAGGCGAGCGAGGCCCCGCAGGCGGCGGCCCACGAACCGACCCTGCCGCGCAGCTCGCGCAGGTACCTCTCTGACTCGGCCACCGTGGCGCAGACGGGGGTTTTGATCTCGAGCACCGACTGGAACAGCTCGTAGGAGACGAACTCCGCCAGCCCTTCGGGGAGACGGCTCATGATCTCCTCGATCTTCGGTACCAGCTCCCCGGTCGTGGCATCCACGACCGAAAGCTCCTCCTCGACCCCTAGGGTGTAGCCCGAGTTGCCTTCCTTGAACTCTATGGGCATAGCCTTCTTCCTCCATCGTCCGGGGTCAAGCGAATCCCTCGCGATCGGCAAATTCAACGTGGGCCAACATAGTAACTGTTTTGAAGCACTTCAGCACTTCAGCCGGTCAACTCTTCAGCTTACTTTATGGAACGTTAGCCGGCTAACTATTTGAACGAAGCTACCCGCGAGCACGTTCGCGGCCGTCGGCGGACGGCGCTATGGACAACCTGCCTGACGAGCCTGCGAAGCGGGCGTGCTTACATGCCGGAGCGTGCTTGGGCCAGCGCTGCGCCGGAGATCACGAGCAGTGCGCCGGCCACTTTGGGGACGGTGAGATCTTCCCCCAGCAGCGCCGTTCCGAGGGCGCCGGCTACCACGGGCTCCACCGTGGCGACGATGGCAGCCCTGCCTGCGCCCAGACGGCCGAGCCCGAAGGTGTAGAGGGCGAAAGCGAGCGTCGTGTGGACCACGGATAGCATGAGGAGAAGCGCGTAGGAGCTCGCAGGGAGGCCGGCGAGCGTGTCGAGCGTGGGGAGCGCCGCGACGACGAGCAGCAGGGACCCGAAGATGAGGGCGTAGCTCAGGATGACGGAAGGACCCAGGTGTCCGGTTACGGGACGGCCAAAGATAGAGTACAGGCCGTAGGTCAGGCCCGAGAGCAATCCCGTAAGGAGTACCGTCGGGGTGACCTCCAGGTTGGACGGGTCGTAGGCGCCCGCGACCAGGAAGACGCCACCCGCCGTCAGGAAGAGCGCGAGCACCTTCGCCGCGTTCAGCGCCTCGTCCAGAAACAAGCGCGCCAGCACCACCACGAACGCGGGCGAACTGTATAGCAGTATCGCAGATGTTCCGACCGTGCTCTCCCTGACCGTATAGAAATAGAGCAGGTAGAAGCACCCGATCCCGACGAGCCCAAGCGGCGCCAGAAACCCCAGGTCCCTGTCGGAAACGCGGAGGCTTTTCGCTTTGCCTGTTGCCAGGACGAAGGTAATTACAGCCACCCATCCCACCGACGCCCGCACCGCGACGAGCGACTCGAAGGAGACCCCTTGAGCGTAGAGGATTTTAGCGAAGATCCCGAGTGTACCCCAGATGGAAGCCGCGGCCACGACGGCCAAAATTCCCAGTATCCGGTCTCCGGTAAGGTCCAAACGCCACCCTTCGTCTCGCACCCGCAGGCAATATTTATACGGCAAGCCCTCGCGCCTTGCCGACGCAAAGGTTCCGAAGAGCTCCGCGTGATACCCTTTTTGTGGTAGATCTGGAGATCAGTCGATGGACAGAACCTATGAGGCAGACGAGCCCCGCTACGAGAAGGGCGATCGGGTATGGGTTCTGCGGGGAGGCGGCTTTCGCGAACCCGGCTTTGTGGTGGGCCACTACGTCGACTGGGACCTCTATAGGGTCGTATACACGGTCGACCTCGATGACCAAGGCCCAAGGGCGGTCGAGGAATGGCGCCTGTCCTTCCGCAAAAAGGGAGAAGAGCGCTGGCAAGCCGAAACGTCGAAAACGAGGCCCGAAGGGCCGAAGCGTGCAGACGAGCGAAGGCGCCAGCCCGAGCGTGCCGACAAGCTGTCGTAGGCAGCCCGCCCGTGGGCGGTTCGCGAACCGCCACTACATCAATGGCGGTCGAGCTTGCGGGCTACCTCGTTCATGCCGATGCGGTAGCAGATGGACCTGCCGTGTGGGCATGTGGCGGGGAGGCGGCTGGTTAGCCAGCTCTTTATGAGGGCCTCCATCTCCTGTTGCGAGAGCCTGTCGCCCATCTTTACGGCCGAGTGACAGGCTATGGTGGCGAGGATGTGGTCCTCGCGGCGGTGGCCGGGCTCGGTGCCGGAGATGGCCGAGAGGGCGTCCTTGAAGGCGCCCGCGATGTCCCTGTCGGCGAGCGTGGAGATCACCGCCGTCACCCTTACCAACCGCGGCCCGAACGGCTCGGCCTCGAAGCCGTAGACGGAGAGCTCCTCCAGGCTCGCCGCGGCCAGCTCGGCTTCCGCGGGCGGGAGGTCCACTACCTCGGGGACGAGGAGGCTCTGCACCGTTGCCGGGCTATCCGAGTCGTTCAGCATGTCCAGGATGGCCCGCTCGTGGGCGACGTGCTGGTCGACCACCCAGAGCGACCCCGGCTCTTCCACGAGGATGTACCCTGCCGCGAGCTGACCTATCACCCGCAGCTCCTCGGGGAGAGCCTTTGGCAGCCCGCCCCGTTCCGGAAAATCTCCGTACGGTTCGGGCTCCTCGGCGAGTGATTGCTCGAGCGGTGCGGAAGCCTCGGAGAGACGTTCGCGAGCCTCCTGCAAGCCCCGCGCCGGCGGCGCGTTGTGCGGGGAGAAGTCCTCCGCGGACCGGGATGGGTAATCCGTTCGTGGAGGCGAGTACCCGGAGAAACGATCCTGGGTGAACGTCCTTTCAGGGACGCGGGGGGACGATGGAGGGGCCGAGGGACGCCACTCGATGGCGCCCCTGACGGCGGCGGCAACGGCCTCGCGGGCCGCCCTCTCCTCCGAGAAACGGACGACCTGCTTTGTGGGATGGACGTTCACGTCGACGCGGCGGGGGTCGGCGGTGATCTCCACTGCCACCGGCGGGTAGCGGCCCGACGGGACGGTCGCCCTGTAGGCGTCGTCGAGGCCGCGCTGGAGGCTCTCGGCCCTGACGAATCGGCCGTTTACCGAGATCGTCTGGTTGGCCCTACTCCCTTCGGTCAGGCTGGGAAGCGCGGCGTAGCCCGAAACGCCGAAAGGCCCAGACTCGTACTCGACCTTGCGCAGCGCCCGCGCCTTCCCGACGCCCAGGATCTGGGCCAGACGCTCCAGGAGATCCTTCGCCCCAGGCAGCGAGAGGTAGTCCCTGCTCCCCTCCGTAAGGCGGAAGGCCACCCTCGGATGGGCTATCGCGAGGTGCGTCAGGACCTCAACTATCGCCGCCCGCTCTGCCCGCGCGCCCTTCAGGAAGGCGCGCCTCGCCGGGACGTTGTAGAACAGGCGGTCGACCAGCACGGTTGTCCCCTTCGGGTGGGAGGCGGCGGAGACCTCGGCATCTGCCCCGCCCTCCACGGCAACCTTGGTGGCCGCGCCCTCGCCCGTCGAGGTCGTCAGGGAGAAAGAAGAGACGCTCGCGATGGAGGGGAGCGCCTCGCCCCTGAACCCCAACGTCATTACGGCCTCGATGTCCTGGACGTTCCGGATCTTGCTCGTCGCGTGCCTGAGGACGCAGAGCCCGGCGTTCTCCCGGGTCATCCCCGAGCCGTCGTCGCGGACGAGGATGCGAGAGGTGCCGCCGTCTCCCAGTTCGACCTCTATGCGGGAGGCGCCGGCGTCGAGGGCGTTCTCGACCAGTTCCTTGACCACGGACGCCGGGCGGTCGACCAGCTCCCCCGCGGCGACCTGCTGGGCCACCCTGGGGTCGAGGACGTTTATGCTCCTGCGCCCGGTCTCCTTTTCGGTCATGAATCCTAGGGCATTGTACATCCGGGGGCGGGTTTTCCCACGGGCGGACGTGTAGAATTGCTGACTATGCCAGAGACCGAGGAAAACCTGAAAGGCCAGCTGCCGCTGGAGGAAGTCGGGCGGCTCGTCGAGCTCTTGCAGGAGAGCGGGGTCGGTGAGATCCGGGTCCGTCAGGGGGAGACGGAGATCTCGGTCAAAGCCAGGCCCGAAGCCCTCGCGGCCCCGCCGCCGGCAACCCACGGCGTCCCCGAGATGGTGGAGCCTGAGCCGACGCCCGAGATGGACGGACTGCACGCGGTGCGCTCTCCCGTGGTCGGGACTTTTTACCGGGCGCCCGCCCCCGGCGAAGACTCTTATGTCGAGGTGGGGGACGTCGTCAGCGCCGGGCAGACCCTTTGCATCGTCGAGGCGATGAAGCTCATGAACGAGATCGTGGCCGATGTCTCCGGAGAGATTGTTGAGGTCCTGGCCGAGAACGCCGGCGGCGTCGAGTACGACCAGCCGCTTTTCTACCTGCGGCCAGACGAGCAGTAGTGATCAGTAAGGTTCTCGTGGCGAACCGGGGTGAGATCGCCCTGCGCGTGATCCGGGCCTGCCGCGAGCTCGGGATTCGCAGCGTCGCCGTCTACTCCACCGCCGACAGGGACTCCCTGCACCACGAGCTGGCCGACGAGTCCGTCTGCATAGGTCCTCCGCCCGCGGCGAGCAGCTACCTGAACGTGCCCGCGATCATCTCCGCCGCCGAGCTTACGGGCGCAGACGCCGTCCATCCCGGCTACGGGTTCCTCGCCGAGAACGCTCGCTTCGCGGAGATCTGCGAGCGGGTCGGCCTGACGTTCGTCGGCCCGAAGTCCAGCACCATCGCTAGGATGGGCGACAAGGCCGAGGCCCGCGAGACCGCGGCCGAGGCCGGTGTCCCCGTGACCCCTGGGTCCGAGGGCACCTGCGAGAGCGCCCGGGAGGTCAAGCGCGTCGGCGCCGATGTCGGTTACCCGCTGGTAATCAAGGCGAGCGCCGGCGGCGGCGGCAAGGGGATGCGCGTGGTCGAGGCGGAGTCCGAGGTGGAGGGCGCCTACCTCGAAGCGAGCAGGGAGGCTGGGGCCAACTTCGGCGACGGCTCGGTCTACGTCGAGAAGTATCTTGAGAGGCTCAGGCACGTCGAGATGCAGGTCCTCACCGACAGACACGGCACCGCGGTCACTTTTCCCGAGAGGGATTGCTCTATCCAGCGACGCTACCAGAAGCTGATCGAGGAGTCGCCCGCGCCGGGTCTCCCAGAGGACGTGAGGGAGGGCATGATGGACGCGTCCGAGCGCCTGGTCGGCTTGCTCGATTACGAGGGGGCTGGGACCGTGGAGTTCGTGTATGCGGGTGGAGAGTTCTACTTTATCGAGATGAACACACGACTCCAGGTCGAGCATCCGGTCACGGAGATGATCTCGGGCGTAGACATCGTGGCCGAGCAGCTCGCGGTCGCCTCGGGCGGACGGTTGGAGATCCCGTCAGAAGCTCTGTCTCCCAACGGGCACGCGATAGAGTTCAGGATCAACGCCGAGGACCCGAATCGCAACTTTCTTCCCCAGGCCGGGCTGGTCGAGGTCTACAACCCTCCCGGTGGGCCTGGCGTCAGGGTCGACTCGCACCTGTACGCCGGCTACAGGGTACCCTCGCACTACGACTCGCTCCTGGCCAAGCTGATCGTACACTCCCGCGACCGCGAGGGCGCGATACGCCGCGGCCTCAGGGCCCTGGACGAGTTCGCCGTCTCCGGCATGGAGACCACCCTCCCGCTGCACCTGGCGGTCCTCGAGGACGAGGAGTTCCTGAGGGGCGGCGTCACCACCAGCTTTCTCGCGGAGAGAAACCTGGAGAGCGAGGGCGGCCTGCTGCGGCTCAACAGGTGCCCGCTTAAAGGCGGTCAACCAGAAACCACGAGCTGACGGCTGATCGCTTCAAAGAACGAGCGTTCGACTACGGTCCCAAGATCAACCGGCGTGTTAACCTTTGGGCCTTGATCTCCTAGAAGAGAGGAATCGTGGCGACAGACGACGTGGGGGAGAAGGACGGGCGCCTAACCTTCGGCGGGATGGCCCGCTGGGACGGGCTCGACCTCTTCGGCCCGAACTTTATGAGCGTCGCCTATCGGAGAAAAGGTGAGATTCATATCAAGGTCGAACCCTCCGCGTTGCGCAAACCCACGAACCCGGCCATCCAACGCGTCTCCCGCCTACCGATAATTCGCTCCTTCTTTCTCTGGGGCAGGGTCTTCGCCCAGCTTTTCGGGTCCCCCTGGAGCCTGCTCTTCTTCGCGGCCACGATGGGCGTGCTGTGGTTCTTCGTGCGCCTGATGCAACTCGGCAGCAATGCCGGAACTTTCGGCGGCGTCTTCACCTTCTTCGCCGAGTTTCCCATCCTGCCGATACTGCTTCTCTTCTTCGCGGCGATGAAATTTACCCCCATCGGCCGCTACCACGGCGCCGAGCACAAAGCGGTCGCCGCCTACGAGAAATACGGTGAGGTGACGCTCCAGAACGCCAGGGGCGTCAGCCGCGTCCACCCCCGCTGCGGGACGAACATCCTGCTCTACATTGTCCTGGCCGCCCTCCTCGACCCGCTGATAGCGTGGTGGGGCTACGCCATCCTGCAATTCATCCTGATCTCCGAGGCCTGGTTTATCTTCGGCCAGACCCGCCCCTCGATAGCGGTTGGCAACTTCTTGCAGAGGTGCCTCACCACCACCGAGCCCCGCCGCGCCCAACTCGAAGTCGCAGTAGAGTCCATAAACAAACTACTCCAGGCCGAAGAGAAGCACGAAGAAGGCATAGCACCCGTACGAGTGCCGGCAAGATCCTAAAGCGGTTCGCGGAGAGGTTTCGCTTTCTGCGAGCCGTGGACGCTCATACTATCGGCGCTCCCAGACGCTCGTAGGCGGCGGCTTTGAGGATGCTCATGCCGTGTCTCTCTGCTGCCTCGGCGAGAGCGTCTGAGGTCTTCCGCGTCAGGGAGGCCGGTGGCGCTGCGACGGCCATCTCCCGCTGTTTACGGGCATCACGATCCTCGAACGGACCCCAGATCGCGAGCGTCAGACCCGGGTTCTGGATGTTGACGAAGAAGGTAGTGCCGTCGGGGGAGAAGGTCGGGCCGGCGAACTCCGAATCGTTAAGTTGGTTGTTGGCGAAGACGTAGGTATCACCTCTGGGCGTGGTGCCAACGATGCGGTTCCCTGTATCACCTGAAATCGTCTCGTCCTTAGCGAACCACAGGTCTCCCCAGGGTGTCACGACGAAGTTGTCCGGGCTCTCCATCCTGCCAGGCCTGGTACCCTCGTAGAAAAGTTCCAGGGTTTCGGTTGCGGGATGATAGCGAAAGATCTGCCCGAGCCGCTCCTCGCCGCCTACGGTGTCGTCGAACCAAAATGCCCCCCGGCGAGGTGGGCGCCTTCGAGCCGGTTGAAGCGTGCGGCGTCCTTGTACCTGGCATCGGCGTGCGGATCCTCTGGGTCCACGTCTCTCCAGACCACGCCGAAGGGTTGCGCTGGGACCGCGAAGTCCGCGTTGTATCTGGACTTCTCCTCGAGCGCCAAAACCTGCAGCCTGCCACCCTTATGCAGGTCACCCGGTTTCACGGGGTGGGTGTTCGGGCGGCAACGGTATAGGAAGCTCGTTCGCGAGGCGCCAGGTCTCTCATCTTCAGGATTGGTGGTGACG
The DNA here is from genome assembly GCA_036520255.1 of Rubrobacter sp. Classification (GTDB taxonomy): domain Bacteria; phylum Actinomycetota; class Rubrobacteria; order Rubrobacterales; family Rubrobacteraceae; genus Rubrobacter_D. The sequence goes on from DATDKB010000025.1 coordinate 11,809, forward strand.
GCGCCGCGAAAATCGTCCTCCGTCAGATATGCAATGCTTGTCGCCGAGTCTATACCAACGGCTTCGTGGGAGAAGAAACCCATGCCTCGGATCGGGGTCTTTGACGGGTCGTTCTCCGGAGCTCTCGGGTCGACCTCGAAGATGTAGCCATGGTCCGTGGTCCTGTCTTCTTCACAGGTGAGCCAGGTTCCCCACGGCGTCGCGCCACCGGCGCAGTTGTTGCGTGTCCCCGAGGAGATGACGAAGCTCGAGATCTCCCGGTGGTCTGGGCCGACGACGATGCCGGTCGTACCTCCCCTCTCTTCCCGGTCATAGGGGTTCTGGCCGACGACCGACCCTTCCGTTCTGTCCATATAGCCGAGCTCGTGGTTGCGGACCAGGACGGTGGTCTTCCCGGGGCCAGGAAAGGCAGCGATGCCGTCGTGGTCCCCAGGCACCGGCACGCCCGTGGAGAGCGTCGAGCCCACCTCGGAGATGATGCGATACTGGAAGCCACGAGGCAGATAGATGAGACCACCCGGATCGTGACGGGGATGACCGTAGCCGGGCTTGCTGCGCGGGAACGCCAGTGCATCGGTTCGGCCCAGGATGAGTGTCGCGACGCCGAGCCCTCCCGCACCGAGAAAGCCTCTCCTGCTAACGGGCCGGTTCCAGTTGTCGCTCGAGCTCACGATATTCCACCTTAGACCGAGGCTGCTACGGCGGTTACCAGGATGCCGACGCCCAGGCAGGCCCAGGTGAGGTAGCCGAAAAACTTGCTCCTACCCTCCGCCTCGAAGAAGATCAGGGCCATAGCGGCGGCGAAGAAGATCTGCGAGAGAGCCAGTAAATAAAGACCGTTGAGTACGCCGAAAAGAGTGCCGGCAACGCAACCCACCCCAAATATTCCTGGCAGCAGCTTGTGCCTTAGTGGACGGGGACTATGTGGCTCCATCCTGGCTCCCTCACTCCGCGTTACCAATACATCTTTGATCCAACGCGTGACATCAGGGTCTCGGAGGTCACGGACCTCCAGCCGTTCACCAACCTGCTCTTCGACCCGCTTCACCACTTCGCTACACGTTATGCATCCTGCGTCGAAGCCGAGAACCAGCCTGCTTGATTCTCCGTTCTTCTGCTCTATTGTTCCCGCTCCCTTGCTGTTATTGCCGTCGAGGGGATAGTCGGAACAGACGGCCGGAAGCTTTAGTGCTTCGAGGTCTGTTGAGAGTGGGGTCGTCCCAGCATAGAGCGGGCACGGGCAAGCTTCCGCACGGTTCGTGAAGAAGCGGCAAGGATTTTGGCCGGCGCTCTTCACCGCGCCGCCGTTGCGGGCTAGACTGGCTGCTGGGTTGGTCGGATCAGGATCTCGTTCACGCTCACCCGCCCTGGCTGGGTGAGGGCGTAGACGATGGCGTTCGCGACGTCCTCGGCCTGCAGTATCTCCAGACCCAGGAGGCCGCCAAGGCCCTCCCTGGCGTCTTCGTCGGTGATATGGGTCGCGAGCTCGGTCTCGACGGCCCCCGGCTCCACGATCGTCACCCTGATGTTGTCCTCCAGAAGTTCCTGCCTAAGGCCCTCGGAGATGGCGTTGACGGCGAACTTGGTGCCGGCGTAGACGCCGCTCGAGTCGCGCGTGACCTTGCGGCCGGCGACGCTGCTGATGTTCACCAGGTGCCCCGACTTCTGCTCCTTCATGTGCCCGATAGCGGCGTCGGTGGCGTACAGCAACCCCATGACGTTCACCTCGAACATCTGCCGCCACTGGTCGGAGAGGCCCTTGCCCACCGTCGAGAGCAGCATGACGCCCGCGTTGTTCACCAGGATGTCGACGCGCCCGTACTCCTCGACCGCCCGCCGGACGAGGCCGTGCGCCTGCCCCTCGTCGGTGACGTCGCACTCCACCGCGATAGCCCTCCCGCCGCCCCCGGCGACCTCCTCTACGAGCCCGTCGAGACGCTCCTTGCGCCGCGCCCCGGCCACCACCGTCGCCCCTTCGGCGGCGAGCGAGCGCACCGTGGCTTCCCCGATGCCGCTCGAGGCGCCCGTAACCACCGCCACCTTGCCGTCCAACCTACCAGCCATCTACGCCACCTCTTCCCAGATCAATGAGCTACATCAACTTACTTAACGTCCTTTACCTACCCAACTCTCGCGCAGTCTATGGAGGCCCGTGCCGGATGTGCGTCTCGAATAGGGTACGTGGCACGGTAGGGCGGTTCCCGGCTCAGTCGGGCTCTTGTACCAGGGCGTTGGGCTCATCTTCCAAGGGGTACGGCTGGAAGCGGGTGAGCGTGAGCAGAAGGTGCAGCACGAGCTCCGTATTGGCGGCGTGCATGCTTTCTACGGGCAGCGTGCCGTGGGCGAGGCTGTTGCGCAGGTTCAGACCGAGACCGGGCATTGACAGGGCTACCTGATAGTAGGTTACTAGATCATCGCCCGCGGCACTCTTAAAGACGGAGTCTCCGAGTAAGGTGCCCAAGGTGAATGTTCCCCCTGAGGCAGGATCGGCCGTGGGTCGACCCACCGTGTTCAAGATGTCTCGAACGAGGGCCTCAAAGCGCGGTACGAGGGCGTGAAGCGCCGAGATCTGGTCTCCGGCGAGGTACCGGTCGAAACCGTGACGGAGGAGTGCCAGGTTGTCTTCGGTATATATTCCCCAGCTACGGAAGTAGCTCTCGAAAGAGTCGGCGTCCAGGCCGTAGTCTGCGGCGAGTTCGCCGAACAGATGCTGCCGGAGGGCGGCGTAGGTAGTCGTGATCTGGAACGACAGTTCGTCCGCGAGGAGCGCCTCCGCGATCTGATCCGGGCCGGTCGAGGACCGAGTGAGGTACCCGCCCGATATGTGCAACCGCCTGCCCGCCGGCGCCTCGGTTAGGGACGCCGAGCGCCGCTCCTCCGCGCCCGACTCGGCTCGCTCCACGTTTGGAACGAGGCTTCGCGCGCCAGCTATCGCCCTCAGCGTACCCTCAAGGGTTTCGACCAAGAGGAGCTCCGCGGCCTCCTCTATCGCCGAGCGCGGTATGCTGAACTCGAACTCTACGGCCTGCATGCCGCTCCTCGACTCCACGCCCACCTCGCGCATCTTGACCCGTATGCGCTCGAGGTCCGTAGGGGCGTGCAGGTCGCGGAATCCAGAATACGCCTTCTCGTGGAGGGAAAGCGTGGCGAGCGGGCTGTTGTTCCGCCTCGCGTCCGCCTGCCTTTCCAAGGAGCGATTGATCTCGAGTCTCTTGGTCGGCCGATCCAGCAAGCTGCCGCCGAGCTCGATCCTCACCTGGTGGGCGAGGCGCACCATGAACTCGTTGGGCCCTTCGACGTCGCCAAAGGCTGCCTCCCGGGCTGGTTGCTCCTCTCGGTAGTACGATGCCGCCCGGCCGAGGATCTCGAGCACCTCTTTTACCTCGTCCTCCATCAATCCCAGGCGAGGTGCTCCCGCTAGTGCCTCCGCTATGTCCACGCACGGCTCGTATTCCTGCGAGGCGTCGAACCCCCTCGCATACTCGAGGAGCCGCTCCTTAACCTTGGAGGACGACTCTTCGTTTCTCAGCATGTGGGCCAACCGCGCAGCCCTCTTGGCGGCCTCCTCGAACTCCCGGTCCCCTCTGTTCATCTTGTAGAGCTCGAGGCACTCGAGGTACTTCTCCACGGCCAGCTTGGCCACCTCGAACCTGCGCATGCCGAAGTCCCACGCCACGTCGGCGAAGCGGGCGGCGTGTATCGGGTTGCTGGTGGCGCGTGCTCGTTCGGCCAGATGCTCAAGCCGCTGGGGAGTGTAAAACCCCTGAGGAGGGTCGGTGGGCCCACTCGCCACGGCGACCGGGGGCTGAAAGTAGCCGGGGAACGCCTCGCCGTTGTCGTTGCCGTAGAGATCGAAGGCGCGGGCCTCCGTTAGAGCACCTTCTGCGCGAGAGGCGTCGCCTGCAGCTTCGAACGCCTCGGCCAGTCTCCGGAAATCCTGTGCCCTGTCGCGGGCGCTGGACACGTCCTCCTCGAGCTCCCTCAGCAGGCGAGTGGGCGGCGTCTCGCTCATCGGCGCCGCTCACCGGCCAACGAGTAGCGCTTTGGACTCGCCGTCTGCTGTGATGGTGATAAGGAAGCCAATGTTATGCGTGCGAGAACGACGTGTTCACGTCGAACATTCGGCGCCACTCCTCCGAGAGGTCTTTGCTCACCTTCGAAAGAAGCATCACACCGGCGTTATTGATGAGGATGTCGACGCTGCCGAGCTCCTCTTCGGCTTTACGGATCAGACCGTGCGCCTGGCTTTCATCGGTAACGTTGCAGACGGCGGCGGGCACGCGCCCCCGTTGCCCCGGATACGCCCCACCAGGTCCGTCAGTCGGTCTCCCCTCCTGGCCGCGACCGCTACAGACGCTCCCTCCGCCGCCAGCGCCTCGGCCGTCGCTTCGCCGATGCCGCTAGAAGCGCCGGTAACCACGGCGACCTTACCGTCTAGCTTCGTCATGTTGTCGAGCCTTTCTAGAAGCTATCTCATAAACGGGTAAAGAGGAGATTAGATCCACTTGGCGAGCACTATAGGTGGCGTTTTGTTGCATATTTTGAGGTAGACCTTTTCTGAAGGTCCGCCCTCGGTAGCAGGCTCTGCGTATTTATGAGATAGCTTCTAGTCTTTGCCTGCTGTCCTATCCTGTGGCGGCGTATGGTTCGGGGGACGGCGTTGGTGGGGCCATCAGGCGCAGGTAGGCGAGCGTCCAGTAGGCGTGCGAGAAGGTGCCTATCGCGCCCGTTGCCACGATCAGGAGGGGGATCAGGATCACGGCCGCTATCACCCCGGCGATGATGGCGGCCGTGGAGAGCCCCGCGGCGGCCAGCGCTATCGTCGGTATGAACAGGACGAGGCCAACGATCAAGACCGCCAGGATAAGAGCGATAGCGATCCCGATCGAGAGCCCGAGTTGTATGAGCCAGATCAGCAAACTCCTGCCGATGTTGCGACGGAAGAGGCTGTAGCCACTCCCCACCGAGCCGAGGATGCGCTCACGGCGTACCACGATCTCCCGCAGAGCGTATTGCCCGATGATGGAAAGGGGAATAAAGACGACGAGCAGCGCGAGGACGGCCAAAAGCCCCACCACCACGGCGACGGTTATGCGTGCTCCCACGGACTGGGTGGCCGCGAACGTGCCCCCGATTAAGATGGCCACGGGAATGCCGATCACCAGCAAAAGCCCGACCGCGATCAGGAAGAACACGACGAAGTAGCCGAGCACGCGCCAGAAGTTGCCCATCCCCGACCGGAAGGTCGTCCCGAACCGGCATCCGTCACCCCTGTCTATGGCGGCGACACTTTCGGCAAGCGCCCCCTGGGAGACGAGCGCCATGAAGACGAAGAACAAAGCGAGGATGAGCGCGACGATGATGATACCGATGATAAGGGCAACGTTGTCTAGCAAGGCCTGGGGGTTGAAGCTGCCGCCCCCCGAAGGGACGCTGGTTGGAAAATTGAAACCTGTGCTGCCTCCGGCAAAGAAGCCGAAAAACCAGAGGTAGCGGTTGCGGAACGTGATCCTGAACGCGTCTCCGATCAGCGACCCGTAGTTCATGATTCGAGCACCCAGGTGTCTTTCATCTTGCCTCCACTCGAGATGTTGACCACGTGCTTGCCAGGGGCGGCGACCCGGCTGAGCGACCCGGGCACCGCCTCGACGACGTCGGGGTCCGTTGGGTCGGGCGAGAGCACGAGCACCCTGTAGTCAGCGTAGGAGTCGCGCAGAAGAAAGTCTGACCCTTCGACCGCGCACAACACGTGGGTCGAGAAATCTATCGTCTCCTGGGCCACGTACTCGACCAGGTTCTCCTCCACCTGCTTGCGGAACGTCTCTATCGACTCTTCGGACTCCTCGGGGCCGATCATGACCTCCTTGCCCCCGTAGCCGCCCCTGCTCTTCACGACCAGCTCGTCGAAATGGTCCATGACGTAGCGCCTCTCCTCCTCCACCGCGAGCGACCAGGTCCTGGCGTTCTGTATGAGGGGCTCCTCCCCGAGGTAACGGCGCACCATCTCGGGGATGAAGACGCCCACGCCCTTGTCGTCGATTATCTCCGAGTTGGGGGCGAAGAGCACGTGTACTTTGCCTTCGATGTGGCACTCCAGGAGACCGGGCACCTCAGCGTAGAGCCTGTCCTCATCTACGCGCTCGTAGATCACGTCGATCCTTCGCTCGGTTGGGCGGTGGATCAGGAACCCGTCCCCGTCTACTCGCAGTTCCTGTGTCTCGGCGAGAACGGCGTCCATCTCTTCGGCGTAGATGTGATGGTCGAGGTAGAACTGGTCTTCGGGGCCGCTGGAGACGACGGCTAGCGTAGCTTCGGAACCCTTCGGGGAGGCGGCCCGCAGGGCGTCGCCGAGGCGCCCGAGCCATCCGTCGAGAGGAGACACGGGTAGCTTTTCCAGGGATTCTGGGAAGAAGACCTCCCCGCTCATCTTACGTCTGCGGGTCATCGCGGCGAGCCCGACGGGCATCTTTGCGTTCTCCTCGATAACGAGGTACTCCCAGCCGCCGGTCTGGCCCGACCTCCGGCTTTCGACGGCGACGACGTCGAAAGCTATCTGGCGCACGGGGACGGGGCCGAAGCGGTCCTTCCAGCCCGTGTCGTAGAGGATGCTGCTCTCGACGACCTCCCTCGGAACGACCTCTTCTGTGCCCTCTTCCAATTGCCGCAGGAAAATGTTGATGGCGCGCAGGCGTTGGGTCAGACCGGCTTCGAGACGTCTCCAATCCGAGGCAGGGATGATGCGTGGGATCCAATCCGTCGGATGGGTCTTATCGCCCTCCTTTATGCCGAACGCGCGCTGCTCGTCGAGCAACAGACCGTGCGCCCGTCCCAGCTTCTCTTCCCACCGCTCCGGCCCCGTGCGCCCGAGCTCGTCAAAGACCGTGGCGTAGACCGATCGCAGCGTCCCGTCGGGGAGAAAGACCTCGTTTGTGCCAGGGAGTGCGCGCTCGAACCTCACAGGATGGGCATTATACTAGGCCCCCGGCAGACGGGGCACGAACAGGAGAGGTGGCCATGAGGGAAGGCGACGCGGGACCGGACAAAGGACAGCGGGCGAGGTTGCTCGCGGGCAGGATCTCCTGCTTCATCGGACTCCTCTTCGGAGTAGTACAAATCGCCGCCGCACTCCCAGGCGATGGCATCACCGCTTCCGCTGGCACCCTCGGCATCGCCTTCTGCATCCTCGGCTACTACCTGGACGCCAGAAAACTCGCGACGGCAACCGTCTTCCTCTGCACGGCCGCCATCCTTTTCGGGCTCGCCGGCGGCTAGCACGCTGCCTGCGGCAGCTAGCAAGCCGAAATGCTACCTAGAGAGACCGGGCCCTGGCCGCTATACTGGCCGCAGGATGGAGAGAGTCCGGCTTACACCTCCCGGGGAGAAGAGAACGCGGGGCAGTCGCGCCCGCCTTTACGTGCGCTGGATGCCGCACCTCGGGGCCGAAACGGTCGCCCTCTACGAGCTGCTGCGCATCCTCCCGGATCTGGGGGATGACGACGTGGAGGTCGGGGAGCTGGCGGAGCTTCTGCGCTCCACGCCTGAGAGCGTCGAGGAATCCATCGAGGCCCTAATCGGGGCGGGCTTTGTCACCGCGAGGGATGGTTGGCTGGAGGTCGCTGAGCACCCGCCTTCGGCGAAGGGGCGGGCTTTTGAAGCGGCGGAAGTAGAGGCGAGCGAGCTTCCCGTCCGGGATGTCGAGGTGATCAGGGCGGAGCCTGAGGGGGTTTCGGCTGACGATTACTTCCGCTTTATGGGGTCTTTGCCGGCGCCGCACATCCTCGAGTTTTTGAACGGTTACTGCGAGCGGGACGGGGTGGAACCGGATGCGGTCAGGGAGGCCTTGAAGATAGCCAGCGAGCGCGACGCGCGCAGGGTCGGCTACGTGAGGAGTATTCTGGAGCGGTGGGTAGAGCGGGGCGTCAAGACCGTCGAGGACGTGGAGCGCTTCGAGCAGGACCGCAAGCTCAGGCTCGTCGAGCAGAGCGGGGCCGTACAGGGTGGGGCGCTAAAGATACAGGAGGCCAGAGGGGGGGTGAGTGGTGGACAGGATCGACAATCTGCTGCCAGACGCAGGGAGGGCTATGAGTGGCTCTTCGGGGAAACGGAATAGGGGCGAAGCCGGGGCAGAGGTACTCAGGCTCGACGATCAGGTCTGCCCGCATTGCGGGCGCGAGCTGCAGGCCGAGTGGGACGAGTTTCCGCCCGCGCTCCAAAAGAAGTATGGCAAACCTGGCGAGTGGTACTACCATCCGTGCACGCCCGAGTGCGAAAAAAAGAATGAACAGCGCGAGTGGGAGCTGATGCGCCGAAACGCGCGCGTGGCCAGCCTCAGGGAGCGCAGCGGCCTCTCCAAGCGCATGAAGGACTACTCGCTAGTCAACTTCGATCCCGGGCTCAGCAAGAACACCGAGAAGGCCTTCGCCAAGGTGATGGACTACATGATGAGCTGGAATGACAACCAGGAAGAGGGGCATGGCCTCTACTTCTGCGGTCCGGTGGGGGTAGGAAAGACGCACCTCGCGGTGGCCGTCATGAACGAGATCATCACCAAAAAGCGGGTACCGGCGCTCTTCGTAACGGTCCCCGAGCTCCTCGACAACATGCGTGGGACGTATAACAACCCCGGCAGGGACATCGACCAGTGGATGGACTCCGTAAAGAACGCCGAGCTTCTCTTGCTAGACGACCTCGGCGCCGAGAGGGCCAACGAATGGGTGCGCGAGCGCATCTTCGTTATCGTCAACCACCGCTACAGGGAGGAGCTGCCGACCATCTTCACCTCCAACATAGGGCCGAGAGACCTCGCCACGCAGCTCGGTGAGAGGACGGCCAGCAGGATCATCGCGATGTGCGATTGGATCTCCCTCGAAGGCGAAGACTACCGCGAGGCAGAAGTGAGGCGCGGCCTGTGAGAGACGAGTTCATGATCACCCGCCAGGGAAAGCAATACGTATTGTTTGCAGGCCTTTTAGATGAGGCCCATAGCCTGGGACTAAAGGGCATAGACACGGATTTGATCCAGATCCCCGACGAGTCGAACGGAAACGTCGCCATCGTAAAGGCAACGGCCGAGATGGATGACGAAAGGCGTTTCTCTGGGATAGGGGACGCGAGCCCGGACAATGTGGGGCGCAACATCGCGCCGCACCTGATCCGGATGGCCGAAACCCGCGCGAAAGCACGCGCCCTGCGCGACGCCGTGAACGTCGGCGCGACCGCGATGGAGGAACTCTCCGAAGTGGGCGAAGCCAGCGACGACGCCCCGCCGGCCTCGTCCCCGCGCGGCCGGCCAACCCCCATCCGCGGCGGAAGACAGAACTCATCCCAAGGCTCTGCCGAGAGTGCCCCCGCGGAGCCGGATGTCCCCCAGAACGGTCAGGCGGAGAAGCCGGCTTCTTCCTCCAAGAGGCGCGGCAAGGCGCGCAAGAGCCAGGTGGATCTCCTGAAGACGCTGGCCGTCGAGTGGCGGGGCGAGAACGGCGTCGAACGGTTGGAGACCCGTCTCGGCAAACCGCTCACGGAGATGACCCGCACGGAGGCCGACGAGTGGATCGACCGCCTTACCCCGGAAGGACGAGAGTAGCCGTTACGGACGACGATCGGCATGGTGTTTGGCGTTCTCGGTCTCTTGTGCGCGTTGATCGGGCTCTTCCTTATCAACGGCATCTCCATCGAGTTTCCCGGTATCATCCTCGGCGGTTTGGGCTACTACTTCTGCCTGCAGAGCGGGGCCAGGGTGGGAGCCGGGCGGGCCTGATCCTGGGGATCGTCACCTTAATTCTGAACATCGTCTCCATCGCGATCAGCGGCCTCTCCGGTTCGCCGCAGTGAGGGTCCCTACGGAGGGATGGTAGCTTGAAAAGAGAATACGAGGCGCTGGTCGAGCAGGCGAAGGCGATCCTCGACCTTAACTGGACTGGGGAGTACACCCAGCCGGGTCCGAGGCTCTACCCACACCAGTGGTCCTGGGACTCGGCCCTCATCGCCCTGGCCTACGCCCACTACGATCCTGGCCGCGCTGAAAAGGAGCTGAGATACCTCTTCGAGGCCCAATGGACGAACGGTCTCCTGCCCCAGATCGTCTTCAACCCGCGCTTCCGCGACTGCTTCCCCGGACCCAGCTTCTGGCACGCTAAGGAGAGCCCGCACGCACCCAAACGCTTCGAGACCTCGGGCGTGGTGATGCCGACCCTACACGCCACCGCCGTGCTGGCAATTTACAAAGCTGCCAGGCAAGAGGCTAAGGAATTCCTCGGGTACGCATTTCGCAAGCTCAAGGCCTGGCGCGAGTACCTCTACCGCGACAGGGACCCGCGGGGGAGGGGCTCGTATACATCCGCCATCCGTAGGAGTCGGGGATGGACAACTCCCCGATGTGGGATCAGATACTGCAGCGGATGCACCTCCGGGCGGAGCAGATCCCGGGTTACAAGCGCGCCGATATCAACACCATAAGCGCGCAGGACCGCCCCACCAGCGCGGCCTACGACAGGTTCGCTTACACCTGGTCAAGTTCTTTGCCGATCGCGGCTACGACGAAGACAGGATCAGGAAAGACTACCCCTTCCTGGACCAGGACGTGCTCTTCAACTCGCTTCTGTGCCGGTCGGGCCACGACATGGCACAGATCGCGCGTGCCCATGGTGAGGATCCAACCCCCTTCGAGGAACAGGCCCAGAAGACGGCGCGCTATCGAGGGGGAACTCTGGGACGAGGAGCGCGGCATCTACGTCGACTACGACCTCGTCGCCGACAGGCCGATAGACGTCTACTTCGCCCCGAACTTCTTACCCCTGTTCGCCGGCATCCCCAGCGAGGCGAGGGCCAAGCGTATGGTAGACGCCCTCGAAAACGACGGGTTCGGCCTCACCGACAAGAACGTCACGCCGGTACCGAGCTACGACATGTGTGGCTTCGGGTTCTCGCCCGTGGAGTACTGGCGGGGACACCTCTGGCTGAACATAGACTGGTTTCTCATGAACGGGCTGAAAGACTACGGTTACCGGAAGCACGCCGACCGGCTGCGCGACAGCATCGTTGGGCTGTGCGCGGAAGCGGGTTTCCACGAGTACTTCGACCCGACTAACGGGCAGGGGCACGGCTCGGACTTCTTCTCCTGGTCGGCGGCGCTGCTTATATACGTTCTGGCAAACCAGAAAGGATAGGATACTCGTATGCGGCTCGAGAACAAGGTAGCGGTCGTCACAGGGTCTTCTTCCGGGATAGGAGAGGCCATAGCGTTAGCCTTCGCCCGGGAAGGGGCCGCCGTGGTCGTCAACTACTCGAGGCGCGAGGACGCGGCCCAAAAGGTG